>CALMZY010000112.1 GCA_937870865.1 uncultured Lentisphaerota bacterium
TACGGGATCTGGTTCAGCGGCGCGATGGTCGCGACGTTGATGATGCACGCGTCCAACCCGGCCTTCAGGCACTGGTCCAGGAAGACCGCGTTCAGGACCTTGCGGCCTGCCGGCTTGAGGCCGAATGAAATATTCGACAGCCCGAGCAGGGTCCGCACGCCGGGTAATTCCGCCTTGATCCGTTTGATGGCGTTGATCGTCTCGATGGCGGAGGTCCGCAGGTTCTCATCGCCGCTGCCGATCGTGAACGTCAGCGCGTCGATGAACAGGTCGCCGCGGCTCAGGCCGCGCTTCTCGCAGAACTCCACCAATCGTTTGGCGATGGCCGTCTTGCGCTCCGCGTTCATGGCCATGCCGGTTTCGTCGATGGTCAGGCAGACCAGCGCGGCGCCGTAGCGGCGGGCCAGTTCGGCAACCTGCGCGGCTTTTTCCTCTCCGGATTCGAAATTGATGGAGTTGACGATCGCGCGGCCGCCGTAAAGCTTCAGAGCTTCCTCGGCGATGTTGGCCTGCGTCGTGTCGATCATCAGCGGCACGCGGCATTCGCGGCCCGCGCGCGCGACGAGGGTCTGGATGTCTTTCAGTTCGTCGCGTCCCGCGTAGGCGCAGCTCAGGTCCACCACGTGCGCGCCGACTTCCTCCTGCTCGGTCAGGATGCCGAATGCGGCATCGTAGTTGTCCGCCAGCAGGGCATCGCGAAACTTCTTGGAGCCGGTGGCGTTCGCGCGCTCGCCGATGTAGAGCGGCGGCGGCGACTGCGTCAGGTCCACCGGCGAAAAAACGCTGGCGACCTGTTCAGGTGGCTTGATCTTGCGCTCGGGTGCCGGGAATCCGTCCGTGGCGAGCCGCAGTTTGAGAATGTGATCCGGGGTCGTTCCGCAGCAGCCTCCGATCAGGTTGATGCCGACGTCGCGCACGAGCCCTCCAAGGGCGGCGCCGAACGCGAACGGCCCCAGCGGATACGAGACCTTGCCGTCCTTGATCTGGGGCAGACCGGCATTCGGCATGCAGCCGATCAGGCCCGGCCAGTTCTGCGCGAGATAATCCAGGTGGATCTGCATCGCCTCCGGGCCCGTGGCGCAGTTCAAGCCGAGGATATCCACGGGGAACGGCAGAAGCGCCGCAACGACCGCCTGAATGCTCGAGCCGATCAGGAGGGTGCCCGTCTGCTCGACTGTGACGGAGACATAGATCGGCACGGTGTGTTTCCGGCCGATCACCTTGTCGTACGCGACAAGGCCCGCCTTGATCTGCAGCAGGTCCTGGCAGGTCTCGAACAGGAGGCAGTCCACGCCGCCGTCCACGAGTCCTTCGATCTGTTTCTGGATCGCGTCGCACAAGGTGTCGAACGGAATCTGCCCCAGCGTGGGCAGCTTGGTGCCCGGCCCGATCGATCCGAGGACGAAGCGGGGCAACTGGTGCGTCGCATGCTTGGCGGCCGCCTCGCGCGCGAGGCGCGCTCCCGCGCGGTTGATTTCGAAGGTCTTGTCCGCGAGCCCGTACTCGCCGAGCGTGATGGGCGAGGCGCCGAAGGTGTTGGTCTCGACGGCGTCGCTTCCTGCCTGGAAGTAGGCCGAATGAATGGATCGGATGATGTCCGGCGCGGTGAGGTTGAGCAGTTCGTTGCAGCCCTCCTTGCCCTGCCAGGCGTCGGCAGGGACATTGCGCGCCTGGATCTGCGTGCCCATGGCGCCGTCAGCCAGGATGACCCTTTTGCGAATATGCTCAAGCAGGCTCATGTCGGTGTTTCCTAATGCAAACAACGGTGTTCTAGCAATCCCCGAGTTACAGCGCGAGGTCCGTGTTTGTCATAGGTTCCTGCCGCGGCTGACGCCCGGGCCAAGCAGTTGGCGGAGCTTCTGCGCCAGCTGGCTGTTGGTGAAAGGCTTCATCAGCAGGTCGTCGCGTTTGCCGTCGGGAATGAATTCGGACCGGGAGATGGGGAACCCGGAAATGAACAGCGCCCGCAAATCGGGATTGGCCTGGCGGAGCTGGCGGACCAGCTCGAACCCGTCCATCTGGGGCATGACCACGTCGCTGACCACGAGGTGGAACGGCTGGGCGTACTCCTTGCACAGGCGCAGGGCGTGGTTTCCGTTCCGGGCCTCGACCACGGTGTATCCCAGCGAGCGGAGCTGGCGCGCCGCCAGGTGCAGGACGGCCTCCTCGTCTTCGACAAGCAGGATCAGTTCCGTCCCGCTCAACGTCGCGGGCTTTGTCGCCGGGGCGAAGACCGTGGCGGTCTGGGCGATGGGGAGATACAGCCGGATTTCCGTCCCCTTGCCGCGCGGGCTTCGCGCCTCGATGAATCCGTGGCATTGCTGGACGATGCCGTACAGGGTTGAAAGTCCGAGCCCGTTGCCCTGGTCGCCGTCGCGGCTCAGATAAAACGGTTCGAACATATGTTCGAGCACGGAGGGATCCGTCCCCAAGCCGCTGTCCTGGGCGCTCAACAGGACATGGACGCCCGGCGAGAGCCCCGCGTGCTTCCGGCAGAACTCCGCGTCGAGCGCGACATTGGATGTCTCCAGGGTCAGCGTGCCGCCCTTGGGCATCATATCTCTCGCGTTCAGGACCAGGTTCATGATGACCTGCTCGGGCCAGCTGGCGTCCATCGGGACCGGCTTGAGATCGCTCGCGAGTTCCGTAACGAGCTGGATATTGTCGCCGAGTACGCGGCGGAGAAGTTTGTCCAGGTTCTGGATCACGATGTTCAGATCGACCGGCGCGGTTTGAACGGACTGCTGGCGAGTCAGGGTCATCATCTGCTTGGTGATGCGCGACGCCTTCTCGGCCGCCCGGATGATCTTCTCGACATCGTCCCGCAACGGGCTCTGTCCGCTGAGGCCGTCCAGGACGATCCGGCCGTAGCCCAGCACTTCCGTGAGGATGTTGCTGAAGTCGTGCGCGATGCCTCCGGCAAACCTGCCGATGGCCTCCATCGTCTGGATCTGGCGGACTTCGGTTTCCCTGGCCTTGAGCGGCTGGCTGGCCTCGTCCGGTTCGGCGGCGTCGCGAATCCAGCAGCAGGCGCTGACCAACTGCTTGTCCTGGCAGAACAGCGTCGTTTGAACAAACACGTGCCGCATGGTCGCGTCCGGACACTGGAGCCACGCTTCCGCGCAGGTCACGTTTTCCTGCTGGCGGACTTTCTGGAGGATTTCCTTGGCGGTGCCCGGCTCGGTGAAGAGATCGGAAAGCGGTTTTCCAATCACGGCCTCGCGGGCCGTGCGGAGCATATGCAGGCCGGTCTGGTTGACCCTGGAAACCAAGCCGGCCGGATTGAACCAGACCATGCCGACAGGCGCGCTCTCGAACAAATCGGAGAGCTCCTGCCGGATGCGCGTCCGTTGAAGAGCCCTTTCCACGGCCGGAACCAGCCGGTGAATGTTCTGCTTGGACACAGAGTCGGTCGCGCCGCTCTTCATCGCCTCGACCGCCAGTTCGTGGCTGGGTGAGCTGGTGATGAAGATGAAGGGAAGATGAGGATGGCGCTCTCGAACGAGGGTCAAGGCCTCGAGGCCGGTCAGGCCGGGCACGCGTTCATCGGAAAACACGAGGTCGAAAAGAGTGCTCTCCAACGCCGTAACAAATTCTTCGCGCGTGGAAGCGCGCAGGGGGATGCAGCGGATTCCGGCGTCCGAGAGGACCCGGCACACGCCCTGGACATCGTCGTCGCTCAAGTTGAGATAGAGAACATGAATGTCTGTTTTCATAACCACCCGTCGAACCACCATAATGGAAACAGCGGGCATCAGCCAGTCAAAATCGAGGACTCTGGCCGGAGTTGCGCCGGATCGGAATGTGGCTTAATGTGGGATTTGAAAAAAGCCTGCCGCGTTGGCCGCGGCGCTTTTGAAACGCGAGGCGTGGAGGATTGAACATGAGTGAGAAAGTCCCGGAAGGCAAAGCGAAGAAAACCGCTGTGAATGTTTTGATGTCGAAGGCCATCGGGCTGGCCGGACTGCTGAACTACCAGGACGGCGCGGTTGTCAGCAAAACTGTGATTTCCAAGAAGACCGGAACCGTCACCGTGTTTGCGTTCGACAAGGGGCAGGGGCTGAGCACGCATAGCGCCCCGTTCGACGCCCTGGTTCAGATCCTGGAGGGGGAGGCGAGGATCACTATTGCCGGCAAAGCCCTTAAGGTCGTCGAAGGCGAAATGGTCATCATGCCCGCCAACAAACCTCATGCATTGAAAGCGGTCAAACCCTTCAAGATGATGTTGGTGATGGTTAAGTCCTGATATCCCACGTAATTAGAGAGATTAGTATTTTTTGCTTGCTAAATGAGAGCGCTCTCACTATAAAAGTTGGCATAGTTAGACGTTGGATGGGCTGATATCGTTCTTTTTGTTAGTCCTCATATGTTCCCTCGGTCGTTATTGAATGAGAGCGATTGCAATTAAGTGCTTGCCGTATTTTCGGCGTTGGAAGGTGAATTCACGCGTGGTTGAAGAAAACAGAGAGGTTCGACAATGAGTACACTGAGAAACGGTTATGCGGTTGTGGTGGCTGCGATTCTTGTGCTGGCGTTGGCGCAAGGTGTCTTGGCTGATGAGATGATCAATCCGACCAATACGGGGGTGGCCACGCGGTTACCTTACAGTCCGATGATCACGGATCTCGATGGAACCAAGTTCGTCCAACACTCGCCCTCCAACTTCACCGTTTCCTACCAGTTGCCGACGGAAAGCGACTGGGATGGAGTCATGGTCCGTTGGGACGACTGGGGCCCGCGCGATCTTTCGTCGAGCACGGAGTTCGTCTTTTCAGTGCGCGGCAGCGCCGGCCAGATCAAGGTCGAGTTCGAGGCGACGAATTCCAGCAAGACCATCTGCCAGCTCCTGAGCATCACCAACACCTGGCAGAACTACCGGATCCCGGCGTCGGCGATCACGAACGACCTGACAAAGATCAAGGTGATCTCGTTTGTCACCGACTACGGAATGGCTGGCCCCGTAAAGACGGGAACGTATGAGGTTGTTGTCGGCGGCCTGTCTTTCGACTGGCGCCTGGACGGCAGCGGGTCGGGATCGCCCACAGTCCTTCCGGATCATCCCAAGGTGGTCGATGTCGGCGGCGGAAATCCGAGCACGGTGATTCTCAACGGGGACCCGGGTCTGGTCAGCGTGTCCTACGATGTCCACAGCGGCTGGTCCGGCGCGACGATCGTCTTCGACAATCGCGACACGTGGCCGGATATCGAGTACCAGGATTTGTCCTCCTTCCCGAACCTCGTGTTCGGCCTGTGGGGCGACGCGCGAAACGTCAAGATCGAGTTCCTGGACAGGTCCAACGGCGTCGTGGTTGCGGTGTGCACCAACGTCGGGACCACCGCCAAGTACTACACGCTCAACATGGGCTTCCTGACCAACGAGCTTTCCGCGATCAGTGCGATCAACTTCGTGGTGGATTCCAACCTGGTGGCGTCCGGCAATCTGGTCGGCACGCTGAACATCGAATCCGCGGGGCTGGATTACAATCTGAAGCTGAACGGATCGGGCAGCGGCGTGCCGACCGTGCTGCCGCTCGAGCCGGTCCTCGACAAGGTGGGAGGGGCGAACAGCGATACGATTGTCTCCCTCAACTCGTCCTCGAACTTCGTGGTCTACTACAATGTGACGTCCGGTTGGTCCGGCGCCAGCATTCTCTATGACGATTACGGGACCGTGCCGATTGAAACCGCCAACCTCGCGTCGTTCGACAGCCTTGTGTTCGGCCTGGCCGGCGATCCCTCCAGCGTGAAACTGGAAATCCAGGATTCGACGGGCCGCAAGATGACGGCCACGTTCACGAACGTCGGGCCGGTCGTGCAGTACTACTCCCTGTCCAGGAGCCACATCACGAACAAGCTGGTCAATCCCGGGGCGATCGCGGGGATCAGCTTCGTGATTGACGAAGGCCTGGCCGGCGCCGGCCACTTGAACGGCTCGCTCTCGGTTCTGTCGGGCGGGTTGAAGTATCCCCTGCAGATATCGCCTGCGCTCTCGGGCTCGCTGACGACATTGCCGGCCACGCCCGTGGCCGTGACGCCGGTCGGCGGAGCAAATCCCGACACACAGGTCGATCAGTACTCGTCCGGCCGGTTCCGCGTGTACTACAGCGTCGCATCCGGCTGGTCCGGCGCGAGCATCCTCTATGACGATTACGGCAGCGTGCCGATCGAGACGGGGGATTTCTCCGGCCTGGGCACGGTGGTGTTTGCGGTCCAGGGCGCGCCCGCAGGGATGAAGATCGAGTTCGAAGACGCTCTGGCCAACAAAGTGTCAGCGGAGCTTCTGGGCGTCAGCGGCAGCCTGCAATACTACAGCGTCGACATCCCCACGATCTCGAACAAGGGCGTCCAGGTTCAGAGCGTGCGCATGATCAACTTCGTGGTGGATTCCAACCTCGTGGGCGCCGCAAACCTGACGGGCACGTTCGACGTGTTTACCGCCGGTCTGTCCTTTCAGAACCTGGTCTACACGAAGATGGATTCGGACGGCGACAGCCTGCCGGACTTCTGGGAGGAAGCGAACGGAATGGATCCGGAGGATGACGGGTCGGGCAGCGCGGTGAACGGCGCGCTCGGCGATGTGGATGGCGACGGCGCGAACAACCTGATGGAGTACATTGCGGGCACGGACGCGTCGGGCGATTCGTCCTCGCCCCTGCTGATCATCGATGGGGCGCGTTCGAACGTGACAATGTCGATCGAGGGCGTCAGCCGCCGGCAGTACAGGTTCTACCAGACCGACCACCTGGTCACAGGCGTCTGGAGCCGCGTCGGGCCGGTGTACAGTTGCGCCGCGGACGGAGAGGTGAGCCTGCTGGAGGATGTGCAGTTCCTGGCCGGCCGCTATTACCGGTGCTCCATCAAGGCGGAGGAAGTGACGCGCATCCCCGGCCAGCCGCAACCGACGATCATCGGCGGCGGAGATTCGAATACGGTTATCAGCCAGCTGTCGTCGAGCGAACTGCTCGTGAACTACAACGTCACCCAGGGCTGGGCGGGCGTGACATTCCTGTATGACGATTACGGCACGCCGGAAATCGAGACGGAGAGCCTGGCCGGTTATTCCGAGCTGACCTTCGCCCTCAGCGGGACGCCCCAGAACGTGAAGTACGAGTTTGTCGACTCGCACACGAATGTCGTCGTCGGCTACTTCCAGCACGTCTCGAACACCTGGAACACGTTCACCATCGACACCGGCCTCCTGGCGGCGAAGGGGTTGGACCTGGCGAACGTTCGATTCTTCAACTTCCTGGTGGATGGTCCGTCGGCCGGGGCGGCGAACCTGATCGGCTCGTTCGGGATCCGGACATGGGGGATCGGGTACGCGATCGCGAACAGTGGCGCCGGTGTCGGGACCGTGACGACCCTTCGGCCCACGCCCGTGGTTGATAATCTCGGCGGCGGACAGAGCACCAACCTTTGGGTGAAGACCGGCGCGACGAACGTGTTCGTGCCGTACAACGTCACGCCGGTCGGGTCCTGGGACGGTGTCGCGCTTTCCTACGATGACTTCCTGACGCTGCCGTTCGAGAATGCGGATTACTCGGACGTTCCTTCGCTGACGTTCGGGGTCATGGGCACGCCGCAGAGCGTGAAGGTGGAGTTCGAGGATACGTCAGCCAACAAGGTCGTCGCCACCTTCCTGTCGGTGACGAGCACGCTGAAGTACTACACGGTGAACGTCGCCGATCTCGAGGCGGGCGGGCTGAATCCCGGCCACATGCGGTTCATCAACTTCGTGATTGACCAGGCTGCCGCTGGAGAGGGCAACTACTCCGGCAGCTTCACGGTTGTGACCGACGGGCTCGCGCCGTAGCACAACGGCGAATGACCGAACAAGAATGGCGAATGAATGGACCGTCAACCGGCCATTCATTCGTCATTTGTGCTTTGCCGATGGGCGTTTTCCGCGCGTCCCCTTCCTTGACACCGCGCACCCCGGCCAGTACGGTGACTCGTCTGATTTTCCATGAAACACGATTCAATGGCCGTGGATATCGTCTGTGTCGGGGCGGGTGTGGCGTCTCTCGCCACGACCTTGCGCCTGCTGAAGCGCGTCCGCGAGGCCTCCGCGAAACGTCCCCACGTGGTGATCCTGGAGAAGGGCGCTTTTGTCGGGGCGCACGTGCTGTCCGGCGCGCTGATCGATCCCGAGCCGCTCGTGGACCTTCTGGATGAGAACGAACGGCGGGCGATGCCGGTCGAGTCGGTGGTGGGTGCGGACGGGTTTTCGTACCTGACCCCGCGCCATGCCTTCCGCTTGCCGTGGGTGCCTCCGATGATGCGCGCCAAGGGGTTGCCCCTGGTGTCGCTGACGAAGTTCACCCAGTACCTCGGGAAACTTTGCGAAGCCGCCGGCGCGGAGATCTACACCGGCTTTGCAGCCGTCGAGCTTCTGAAAGACAGCGGGCGCGTGATGGGCGTGAGGGTGGGGGACAAAGGCATTGACCGGAACGGTGCGCGCAAGCCGAATTACGAGGCGGGTCCGCATATTGAATCGAAAGCGGTGGTTCTGGGCGAGGGCGCGGATGGTGTGCTGACGGAAAGGCTTGTTGGCACCGGCGGATTGGCGGGTTCCAATCCTCAGACGTACGCGGTCGGCATCAAGGAAGTCGTTGAACTTCCGCCCGATCCGAAGCGGGCCGGAACGGCGCTGCACACCTTCGGGTATCCTCTCGACTCCTCGACCTACGGCGGCGGATTCCTGTACGGCTTGAACGACACGCAGGTGGCGGTTGGACTGGTGGTCGCGCTCGACTATCGTAATCCGCGGCTGAATCCTCACGACCTGTTTCGCGCGTTCAAGGCGCACCCGCGAATCCAGCGCGCGATCGCCGGCGGGAAGGTGATCGGCTATGGCGCGAAGATGCTGCCGGAGGGCGGATACTATGCGGTTCCCCGTCTTGTTGCCGACGGCGTGATGATGGTGGGCGACAGCGCCGGGCTGCTCGACACGCTTCGTCTGAAGGGAATCCACATTGCGATCCAGTCCGGCATCGCCGCGGGCGACACACTGTTCGAGTGCTGGCAGAAGAATGATTTCTCCCTCGGGGCTTTTCAGGAATATCCCCGGCGTTTCCATTCCATGTCCGGCTGGCGGCAGATGAACCGCGTACGAAACGTCCGCGCGTCATTCGCGCGCGGCATGATCCCGGGCATGATCGCCGCCGGCCTGAGCGTGTTCACCGGCGGTCTCCTGCCGGCGGGGCGCCGTACCCTGGAGCGCGATTACGCCGCCATGAAGCCGCTGGACAAGACGGCCGCATTGGGGTCAACGCAGCCCACCGACCAGGCCCTGCAGATGGATCGTCTGTCCGATCTGTATCACTCCGGCACGCGGCACGAGGAAGACCAGCCGTCGCACCTGAA
>CALMZY010000113.1 GCA_937870865.1 uncultured Lentisphaerota bacterium
ACGGGAACCGGCTTCCCGTCGATCCGGATCTCCCAGCCCGGGTGATACTTCTCCGCGAAACGAAGGAAGGCCATCTTGTCGGTGGACGCCTGCAGAACCACGAGCCCGGCATCGAATTTCTTCAGACTGATCGAGCCGCAGGTCCCCTGACCGGTCGATTCGGGCAGGCCGTCGGCGGTATCCGGAGAGATCAACGCCTTGGAGAAGAGCGTGTAGGTGGGAGAGGCCAGCTTCTGCAGCACGTCGTCGTCCGGAGCCGCCTCCCACCCGGCCAACAGCAGGAATCGAGACGATTCGGCCTTCAGGCGGAGAACACAATGCTGACCGGGCTGGCTCTGGGTCGCGGACACCGCGCGGAAGCCGTCCGTGCCGGAGGGGACCACGTTGAACGCGTAGACAAGCTCGAACAGGTCCTTCATCACCGGATCATTCTGGATCTGCGACCAGGCCTGCACGGGGCCGAGCACAAAACGAACGCCGCACAATTGCCACAACCGCAGGGGATTGCCACCCGCCTGGCTGAAGAACGTCTTGTAATCGTCGGCCATGCGCGGCATCTGCGTCACGTTGACGGCGTCAATGCCGTGATAGGGAAACTCGTATGTCAGCCAGTGGTTGTAGAAGCTGGCTTGCGAAAGAAGCGCGACCCGCTGGTATTTGACATTCGCCTTCAGGAAGCGAAGGGCATCGTCCTCCTTGAACTGGTCCATGCTCATCGCCTTGACGTAATGCCGGGACAACGCCAGCGAGTCCAGGGCCACGACCGCGACCAGCAGCCACAGCGCGTAACGGCCGACCGCGCTCCGGCCGCCGAACGCCGTTCTCCACAGCACCCAAACACCGCCCGCGATGATCGCGGCCATCAGCACCGCGTGCCATGCCGCCCACACCTGGTTCCCCGCGATCACATCGGCCACCCCTCTCCAACCGTCCAGCTCCAGGCGCGTGATCATGTTGCCCAGGGAAGTCGAGAGGCTGAAGGCCCAGACCATCAGAAGGACAACCGCCGCCACGAGTCCCACGGTGATCAGCCGGATACGGTTCGCGGTCAGCTCCGCGCTCCAGGCGAGCCGGCGGGCGACGACATCGAGCCCCTCAGCTGCAAGGATGGCCACGGCGAGTTGGAACACCTGCAGGAACTTGTTGGGATTTCGGATCGAGGAAACCACGGGCAGCATGAAGAACAGCTTGTACAGGGGGAAGTACTTCCCGAACGACAGGAGGAGACTGAGGACGGCCACGGCGGACCAGAAGATCACCTCGCGGCTCCACGGCCGGTCCCGTCTCCAGGCCAGCCACGCGCCCATCGCCGCCAGCAGGGCCAGCGCCATCGGAATCGCTCCAAGGTACTGGCTCTCCAGTTTGAAGTTCTGGAAGCCCTGCTTCGTCTGCTCCCAGCCGGCGGACTGGCCCATCCGGCCCCAGTACGGTCCTTCCGGCTCGCCGCTGCGCCAACCCATGTAGCCGGGTGCGACAAAATCCACGGACTCTTCCGGCGGCCAGCTCCACTGCGTGGCGAACTCCCACTTGGCCTGCGGATCCTCCGCGTTCATGACCGCCACGCCCTGCACGCTGCTCCGGTACGTCGCCAGCATCGTCGGCAGCGCCAGGAGCGCCGCCGTGACACCCATGGGGATCAGCACGCGCAGGAAGGCCGGCACGCGGAAGCCGCTCTCGCGGTGGATCGCGAACAGCGCGTACGGCCCGAGCGCCATGGCGAAGAAGAGAGCCACGTCCGGCTGTTCGAGGAACATCGCGCCCAGCGCAACGCCCGAAAGCAGGGCCCAGCTGATCCGCCGTCTGCGCACCGCCATCTCGCACATCCACAGGAACGCCGCGGAAAGCATCAGCACCGCGAACTTGCCCATGTGACCGGCGTACGTAAGCGTCATGTTGCTTCCGACCCAGAAGGCCGCCAGCGCGCCCATGGCGCACGCCGGCCAGCTCCGGCCGCGGGCCCGGAGAAACAGCGCGAGGAAGAGCGACGCCAGCCCGAGATCGATCGCGTGGTACCACGACGTGAACACGCGGAGCGGGAGGAGCCAGAGCAGCAGGTTCGACCACGACAGCGGAATATCCGTGGGCACGCCGACAAGCACGGAGTCGTCCCACCAGCCGAGAAAACCCGAGGGAAGCACGGCCTTCTTGATGGCCAGCGCGCCGATATTGTCGTCGGTCGAGAAGAGAACCGTGTTCCCTCCGATCACGGAGTGAAACATCACGAGAGCGAAGAGGACGACCCCCGCGGCGAACAGCCACCCGGCGATTTTCGCGGGGACTTCCGGCGCCGGCTGCTCCGCCGCCTTCTGACCGGCCGCCTCGCCCGCCGCGCGGACCTCTTTCCCCGGCTTACTTCTCATTGTAGTAGTCGCCATACTCGACCACGATCGTGCTCATCCCGTCCTCGCGCTCGAGCGCCTTCCGGTACGCGGGAAAAACCTGTTCCGGCTCGTCGAGGCGGATGACCTCGATGTTCGTGCACATCGCGCGAAAGGCGTCCGTGAAGTCACCCACGTGCTGGTGCTGGGGATGGAGGGGGCGCTCGGACCCGATCCCCGTGCGGATGATGACCTTCGGCGCGTAGCCGCCGCCGGACATCGTCTTCAGCTTGTCCAAATGGTTGACCACCTGGTTCACGGCCAGCAGCAGGAAGTTCCATCGCGGGAATACGCTGACGGGAACCAGGCCGGCCAGGGCAAGCCCGGTGGACATGCCCATCTGCAGTTCCTCGCAGACCGGCAATTCGAGTTTCCGCGAGTCCGGCACATCCTTCAGCGTGTTCGTCATCGCCGTCCCGGGACACGCCACGGCCTGGCCGAGGAACATCACGCGCGGGTCGCGCGCGAGGTAATCCATGCTCCGCTTGAGTTCGTCGAAATATTTCATGTCAGAACTGCACCCTCACCCCCGCGCCGGCATGCGGGTACTTCGTTGCGTACTTGTAGTACACGACCTTGGGATGTTTCGTCCCTTCGTGCGTCAGGACGGGCTGGTTCCAGACCTGGCGCGTCTCCGTGCACACCGATTTCTCGTTGTCCTCGACAATGAAGCGGATGGGCAGGTCGTGGTTCGTGCTGTACTTGATGCACTCGTGTACGATGCCGGTCTCCGAGGTCATGTCGCCCATGAAACAATGGACGCGGTTGCCCCCACCCGTCCGCTTGATCGCCAGGGCGATGCCGACCGCGATGGGCACAATGCCTGTCACGATCGCGGAGGAGACGACGCGCTGTTGTGGAAAGCAGAGGGAGATCGAGCGGCCCGCGAGGATCTCCTTCTTCACCTCTTCGCAGGGCACTCCCTTCAGGAGGCACTGGTAATGGCTCCGCCACGAGCAGCAGACCCAGTCCTCCTCGCGGATATCCCGGAAGACGGCTAGCATGGCGTCCTCGTTCCCGCTGTAGAGATGCACCGGCGCGCGAATGTGCGCCTGGTTGAACAGGTCGGCAATCTCCGTCTCGAAGTCGATCAGGTCCTGTTTCGTAAGCTGCGTGATCATCATGTGTTCCAGACTATAGCCTCTCGTCCGCCGCACGACAACTCCCGCGGCGCACCGCCGCGATCCGCCGTTTCACATCGTTCACTTCGTCCCGCCGGGATAGTTCCTGCGAATCTTGATGGCGAGAATCTTCCGCACCAGGGCCACGGCCTCGGGCCCGAACTTCGCCTCGAGCATCTCCAGGTGCGCGGGGCTCGTGCAATACTCCTCGAACGCCGCGTCGAGGAACTTGAGCACTTCGTGAGACTTCCCTTGTCAAAGAGTATGTCGGCATCTCGCGTCACTGGAGCATCCACATGCGACTTCACACTCACTCTGCTCCGGGAACCTGTTGGTGCAACAAGGAGGAATCCGCATCAGGCGCGAAGCGCTTCCGTCGCCACCCTGCAGACGAACTCCACTTCCCTGCGTCCCAGCGACTGGTTGTTGGGCAGGAAGAATCCGCACCGGTAGAGCTTGTCGGCGGTCGGCGCGGAGAACACGCCGTACTTGTCCGCCCAGAACGGATGCCGGCCCAGGTTGCCGGCCGTGAAAATCCGCGTGTCGATCCGGTTCTTCTCCAGAGCCCTCACCACCTTCTTCCGTTCCTCCGTGGAGCGCGCCATGGCGCAGAAGGAGATGCTGCTGATGTGGTCGCCGGGAATTTCCCGGGCAAATTCGAAATGGCCCTCGAGCCGTTTCTGGAACACGAGATGATTCCGCATGCGCTGCTGGACGGTTGCCTTCAACTGCGGAAGCTGGATCAGGCCGATGTGCGCGCTCAAATCGGTCGGCCGGAGATTGTAGCCCGGGATGACGAACGTGAACGGCGAGTGGAAGGGATCCACGCCGTACTTCTTCATGATCTTCTGAGCCTTCGCCTTCGGCAGATCCTTCAGCCAGCCGTGGCTCCTGAGCATCAGCAGGTGCTCGTAGACCTCCCGGTCGTTCGTGCACACCATGCCGCCCTCGATCGTGGACATGTGATGGCCGTAGTAGAAGGAGAACGACGACATGATGCCGAACGTGCCGATCATCTGCCCCTGGTGCCTCGCCCCGTGGCTCGCGCAGCAGTCCTCCAGGATCTGGAATCCGTACTTCTTCTGGAGCGCCTTGATGGCCGTCATGTCGTTGGGAACGCCCAGCACATGGACCAGGATCACCGTCTCCGGACGGTGCTTCTTCAGGAGTTTTTCCAGCGTGTCCAGGTCGAGGCCGAAGGTCTTGGAGTCGGACTCGCACATGACCGGATTCCAGTTCAGCTGGATCGCGGGCGCCACCGTCGTCACCCACCCCGTCGCCGGGACCACGATCCGGCGCTTGCCGGCGAGCTTCGTGCTGTCGAGCGCGGCGTACATCAGGAGGTTGGCGGAAGACCCCGAATTGCACATGACGCTGTACTTGACGCCCAGCCACTTCGACCAGGCTTTTTCGAACGCAAGCGTCTCGTTCGCCATCGTCAGCCGGGGATAGGCCTTCAGCCAGGAAACCACGTTCTGGACATCGTGCCGGCTGATCGTGTCCACCGCCAGATCATACCGCGCGCTCTCGAAAGTCTTTCCGCTCATCGATGGAGTCTCCGTAAGAGTTGCAAAGGAGTGTAATTATAAGAGGGATCGGAGCGATGCCAAGCCATAAAACCCTGAATGCACCTTGCGCATTCGTGTTGAAATCTGCGAAGCCGATGCTACCTTATGTGGCGTTTCGTGGCAGAAATCAAGGAGAGTGGCTTCATGGGAAACGAACCGAATATTTCAATCGTCCTGTCCTTCCGGAATGAGGAGGCGATCATTCCGGAGATGGTTCGCCGCCTTCAGCAAGCCTTGCGATCCATCCCCGCCCGCTACGAGATCATCTACGTGAACGATGTCTCCACGGATCGCTCGGTTGAGAAGCTTCTTGATATCCGGCAGACCGTGGAGCCCAACGTTCGCATCATCAACATGGCGCGGCGGTGCGGCGTTTCAGAATGCGCTCTGGCCGGCATGGAGCACGCAAGCGGCGATGCCGTCGTTCTCATGGACGCCGATCTGCAGGATCCCCCGGAACTGATCCCCGAGCTGGTCAAGAAGTGGCAGGATGGCGCGGATGTCGTGTACACCGTGCGCGCGTCCCGGGCCGGCGAATCCGCCGTGAAGATGTTCTTCACCCGCATGGCGTACAAGTGCATTCGCGCCATCTCTGAAATCGACCTTCCCGAAAACGCCGGCGACTTCAAGTTGATCGGCCGGCGCGCGCTCATGGAACTGCTCAAGATGAAGGATGAGCAGGATCCCTACCTACGCGGACTTGTCACATGGACCGGATTCAAGCAAGTGCCAGTCGTGTATCACCGCCTCGAACGCGCGGGCGGAATCTCTCACTTTCCCGTGTTCGGGAGCCGGGGCCCGATCAAGATCCTGCTGACTGGCCTGACTTCGTTCTCCACGATTCCCCTACTCGCGTTTCTTCTGATCGGAGCCGCCGCCACTGCGCTGGCGATTCTTGCAGTCCTGGTCACGGGTTTGATGGCGGGCTTCCAAGTGGACTTCCCGCGCTGGTGGTACATCATGCTGTTCTTCTTCGTCCTGGCGTCGGTTCAACTCGCGGGAATCGGCGTGGTGGCCCTCTACGTCTCCAGAATCTTTAAGCAAGTCCGCAACCGACCGAACTACACGATCGAAAGCCTCGTGGGTTTCGAATAAAGCCGGGACACGTTCATGGCGTCGGCGGCCGCCACCCAATGCTTGGGCCGGACGCGGCGCCCTGTTGCCCTGCCGGGGCCACGGGCTCTTCCGGCAGCAACCTCTTCGCGCGCAGAATGTACTGCTCGTAGCGCATATTTCCTCCGCGCGGGCCCCTGGGGTGGCGGGGAATGACGTTGATCGGCTTGTAGTTCTCTATGATCGTCTTGACCGCCGGATCGGCATTGTCCACGTAAGGCGTCATGATGACGTAATCAAACTCCTGGTTGCGGAACGGCGCGAGCAGCCGGTCCGGCACTCCCGAGTAGTCGCGTTTCCCATCCACCCAAGAGGTGAATTCGTCGCCCGGCACGCCGCTCCACGGTTGTCCGAACACCTTGGACAGGTAATGGAACCCGAACATGCAGGTTCGCCCGGACTGGAACACGGAGGACACCTGGTTGTATTTCTCGCGGTCATATTGATCGATCAGGTTCGGGCCGTAGTTGTTAAGGGCCGGCACCAGCATGATCACGAGTTGCGCCGTGACCAGCCATGCGGCAATGCGCTGTCCGAGCGGTCCCTGGATCAGCTTCGATAACGCATGGATTCCCATGGATCCGCAGACAGCCAATCCCGCGAACGCAATCATCGCGTGGATCCCGCCGCTGCCCATCTTCGGCTGGGAGATGGACACCACCACGATGCCGGCGCCGCACATTACGTACTCGGGAGTCAGCACGGTCTTCCATAACTCCTGCGCTGACTTGGACTGCAGGACTGGGATCAGTGCCATCACCGCCATGATCCCAAACGCGCCGAACAACTCCATCTGGAAGACTTCCTGCCAGAGGCGGTTGATCATCCACGGCGGCGCCCGGTTGGCCAGAACGGTCCAGCGGTAGAACTCGCCGTTCGATGTGACGTTGAGATACAGGAACGAAAGGATCAGGAGCACGCCGCACGTCCCGATAAAGACCCACGCCTGCTTGCGCGAGGTCAACAGCAGCAGGAACGCGATCGCGGCCACGTAGGCAAGGCCGGTCTGTTTGCCCAAGACACACAACCACATGAGAATGCTCGCCACCACCGCCCTAGCCACCGTCTTCGGCCCCGTGAGAACGAAGAAAGTGCAGATCGCAAACGCCATGTGCACGGGATTCACGTTCAACTCGTTGATCCACGGCTGCATCTCCAGCGCGTAGTTGGTCGTGAGCACCATGCCGGGCGCCGCCAGAGTCAGGAGCAGGCTGCGTTCGGTGTTCCTCCACACGAAGAGGGCAATAACCGTCAAGTAGACCAGGGAAGACAGAAGGCTGACAAGCCGCGGCCATACGATCGAGGGGCCAAGGATGTTCTGAACGAAACCGCATATCCACCAATAGAGCGGAGTGTAGCTGATCCCCTGGTGGCCCACATCGACGGGCGCGTAGATCGGCAGGCCCTCGGCGGCGCGCGCAATCATGTTCAGGTGCTGGTACGAGCAGCCGTCGATGTCGAAATCCGCAACGGTCCGGTTGACCAGCATGTACAGGATCGGGATATAGGACAAGAGCACCAGCCATATCGCGATCCGCGTCCACCCCGCCGACCGATCGTACTGTGCGCGGGCCTCCGAAATAAAACCAATGTTCATTACCGCCTCCATGTTCACGGCGCCGGGGAGTTCTGCGCCGTCTCCGGCGGAACTTCCCGCACGCTGAATTCATCCACGATCAACGGAACCTTTGCCATCTGCCAGAGCGCATCGGTCAGAACCACCTTGTTCAGGCCGGGCATGAGCGTCCAACGACCCGTGTTCCACTCCTGCATCTGGTTCATCGAGAACGTGTGCTCCGCGCCGTTGGACACCTTGACCTTCTTGGACCCGGAAACCGAGAGCGCCCGAACCACGACATCCGCCGCCAGCGGCGCCGTCGTGAGATTGTAGACATCCAGCGACGCGACCTCCTCCAGCACTCGCCAGTCCCTGAAGTCCTGCGTCTTCGTGTAGGCCCAGCCGTCGCCATGCAACCCGACCACCTTCCGGCCCGCCGCGCGGGCCTTCGCGAGAATGTCGTCGCGCGTGTTGTAGAAGATTTCCACCACGATCCGGTTCGAGTTCGCCGCGTAGAAGTCGGCCCGGTTCGCGAGGCCGAGTTCCCTCAGTTTCAGCCCGGGCTCGTTGGCAATGACCACGTGCCGCGCGAAGTGCCGGCGCGGCCACTCCCAGGGTCCGACTCCCGCCGCTTCCCAGTACGACTTCGCGATCTCGAGATAAGCGGCCTCCGGAAACCGTTCGAAGAACGCCATGGCCGTGTCGCGCCAGCGGTTCTTCACGTAGACATCCACCGGCTCATTCGGGATCGTGAAGGTATAGGTCACGTTCGTGGACGGATGCGACTTGAATTCATTCCACGGTTCGAACCAGCGGTCCACCAGCACCGGCGTGTTGCGCGGGAGATTCGCATCGAACCACCTTGAAATCTCGAAGTACGGCGTCGGCTTGCCGGTCAGCCGGGTCTGCAGGTACGCGGGATAGCAGGAAAAAATCAACACGGCTCCGTAGAGAAGCGCGACCCCCGCCCTGCCCAGTCCCGGCTTCTTCAGCACGTCCGCCAGCCAGCCCGGCAGGGCCTCCAAACCATACGCGCAGAACACGAGGAAGAACGGGAAGACTCCGGACATGTAACGCGCTTCGTAGTTGGCCACCATCACGGTCCGCATCACCCCGAACACCGCGATCTGCATGACGATGAAGTAGACGATCCAGGCCCCTTCGGCCTGCCTCCGCCGCGCGCCGACGAACACAGCCCCCGCCAGGGCCACGATGAGGAACAACCAGCCCGCCGCCGACCAACCCCACGCGAACTGAAGAAACGCCTTCGTGGTTCCGGAAAGAAGGTTCTCGCCGCCCATGGAAACCACTTTCGCCGCCGTTTCCTTGTTCGCGCCGATCTGCTCGAGAATCGGCCGAAGCCCCCACGACGCGAGCACCACGGGAAGCAGGACCACTCCGTACACCGCCGCCAGCGCGGCGAGATTTCTTCCGAGGCATCCTTCCCGCCTTTGCCGGTACACGAGCAATCCAAAGAACAGGAGGCCCCCGGTCGCGCAAAGGATCAAGCCGGTGATCTGGCTGTACGCGACAAAGAACAGCGCGCCGGCCAGGATCAGCAGATCGGGAACGCCGATCGCCCGCCGGCCCCACAGCGCGGGCACGATCCCCGCCGAGGCCAGGAGGAACAGGAAGGTGCCGAAGACCAGGGTCGAGTAGAAGTAGGCTTCACGGCTCGTGGCGATATGGAAGGAGTTGAGAGCCAGCAGCGCGGCAAAGAGCAGCCCGAAAACCGGCCCGCGGATCCGGCGGCCCGCGAAGAAAGCCACCGGGACGGTCAGCACGCCGAACAGCGCAAACGGAAAACGGACCATGGCAGGAGTGATGTGCCAGTTGAACAGCGAAAGAAACTCCTGCATGATGAACGCCGGCATCGGCATCTGCCCCGCCGCGCCCGACACCTCGAACCAATCCGTGAAAATCATCGAGGGCGGCACCTGTCGCTTCGCGAGTTCCCAGAGCAGGATCGTATCGGCCCGGAACGCGGACAGCCCCAGTTCATACAGGCGGAAAAAGGCGGCAACCGCGACGATGATCGCCAGCCAGATCCAATGCTGCTTTGAGGTTCTTTCCGACGGCCCAGTCGAATCCGATACCATGAGTTCTCCACCGGCCACGTCGCACGGACGGGCCCATGCCAAGGCGCGCCATATTCTGTTGAGCCACCGTCAAAGTCAAGGCATCACTCCGACCCCGGGAGGCGAAGCGGATTGACGGTGCGGCGGCGTGACCTTATTGTCTCGAAAAACGAATTGCCCAAGCGCATGAAGGATTGTGTTTCATGTCCATGATCCGGCCTGAATCCTTTGAATACACTCCCGTGGGGGGAGCGCCTTATCTTCAGCACACGGCATTCGACAAGAGCCCCTGCAACCGGAACCGCCTCGCCTGCATCGTCCGTATGATCGAGGCGTGCGGACAGGGACCGAAAAACATCCTCGAGATCGGCTGCGGAAACGGGAATATCGCGATCCCCATTGCGAGTCTCGGCCACCGGGTAAAAGCCATCGATGCCCACGGGCCTTCGATCGAGATCGCCAAGGGCCGCAACCGATTCCCTAACCTGCAGTTCGAACACGTCCCGCTGGAACAGGTGGAGCTGAAGGATTTCGACGTCATCGTCCTGACCGAGGTGCTGGAGCATGTGCCCCGGTGCGGGGACATGCTGGGGCACATCAGCCGCGGCATGCGGCCCGGCGCCCGTCTGATCCTCACCGTCCCCAACGGCTGGGGCATCGCCGAATTCCTTCTTCGCCCCAGCTATGCGTTGAAGCGCTGGCCATGGGGCGCCCGGCTCGTGGGCGGGATCAAGCGGATCCTGGCCGCCCGGGACCTCACCACGTCCAACGAGCAGACGCCGCATGTCCATTTCTTCACCCTGGGCCGCGTCGCCCGGTTGCTGGAAGAGAACGACTTCTCCCCCATCGCGTTTCGCCGGTTCTTCTGGGCGTGGGCGCTCCTGGAAACTTTCCTTTCCCAGGAGAAGTTTCCCGATAAACTTCCCGAACGTGACTTCCATCTGTCACAACATCTGCCGGCGCGGATGTGCGCCCTGTGGGCGTTCTTGCTGGAAAAAAAGGCGGGCTGACGAGCATGCGAATTTTAATGGCGACAAACTATCAACCGCCGCACATGGGCGGAATCGAGTACGCGGCCGGGTCCCTCAAGCGCTGCTGGGAGAACGCCGGGCACACGGTGACGTGGATCACCACGGACATCCCGCGCGGCGGGCAACCCTCCACGCCCGACAACCTCCGCATCCCCGCGTTGAATTTCTTCGAGTCCATGTTCCAGATCAACTCGCCGGTGCTCTCCCCCTTCTCCCGGAAGGACATCGAGAAGCAGGTGCTCGAACACGACGTGATCAATGTCCACAGCCTCGCGCCGGGCCTGACCTCGGCGGTCCTCAACGCCGCCCTGAAGAACAAGCGGCCGACGGTGGCCACCCAGCATGTCGGCGTCATCCCGCTGAAACTGCCCCTGCTCAACATCCTCCAGAAGCACGTGATCTGCTCCCGGGCCGACCGCCTGATCCGCGAGGGCGCGCTGCTGACCTTCGTAGGCAAAGCCGTCCGCGACTGGTTTGTCGAACAGGCGGGCCTCCCCGAGGACCGGATCTTCATGACGCCGGCGGGGATCGACCACCAGGATTTCCATTTCGTCACGGACACGGAGCGACACAGGTTCCGGCACAAGTGGGGCATCGCCGAGAACCGGCTTAACGTGCTGTTCGTCGGACGTTTCTACGAGAAGAAGGGCCTGCCGCTGATGCAAATCGTCGCCCGGCGTTGTCCGAGCGCGCATTTCACGTTCGTGGGCGGCGGTCCCCTCGACCCCCAGCGGTGGAACCTGCCCAACGTGAATGTGATCCCCCGTGTATCGACCGAGGAACTGCGGGAACTGTACGGCTGTCACGATGTGTTCATCATGCCGTCCGTGGGCGAGGGCTGGCCGGCCGTCGTTCCGCAGGCGATGGCCTGCGGCCTCCCCTGCATCATCTCCGAGGAGACTTTCGCGGGATACGGCCAGGATGCGCAGTCGTTCCTGATCTGCCCGCGCGACTCGGATGCCATCGCGCGCGTGCTGGCCGAACTGGCCGCCGGCCGGATTCCGGCCCTGAATCTGAGGAAGGAGCTTTCGGATTACGCGGCCGCCGCGTGGAACTGGAAGTTCACGGCCAACATCTACCTGAGGCTTTTCACGGACCTCCTCGCCGAGAAGCGAACCGCGTGACATCGCGGCATCACGCGGCGGGAGTCGCCACCACCGCGAGCTGGCGGCAAAGGCTCCGGCGCATCGCCACCAGCGGGAGCTGGATCAATCCAAAAAGCCCCACGATCAGGCGGTCCTTCGACGACGCGTGATGCTCCGTCGTCGCCGGCTGGAGGAAGATCATTTCCTTCGCGGCAAACCCGCATTTGCGCAGGAGGTTGTACAGGGTCAGCGGCGTGTAAAACGCCACGTGGTCGTAACCGTCCACTTCGTATCCGTAGACGAGATTCTGCATGAAGTAGTTGAAGCTGTTTGCGTTCGGCACCGTCATCACGAGCGACCCTCCGGCCGACAAATGGCGCTTCGCCGACGCGAGAAACCCGCGGACATCGAGCAGGTGTTCGAGAATCTCCCCGGCGACGACCACATCGAACGTGCGCTTCAGGTCGAAGTTCGTCGCGTCGCCGCTCACGACATGGTACCCCTTCTCGCGAAGCTTGCGGACCTCGGCCTCCTCGTAGTCCAGCCCGACCACTTCCTTCGCGACATTGCAGATCGCGCGGTGCAGCCACACCGGCCGGGCCTCGCTCTCGGTCGAGTGCTCGACACAGCCGACATCCAGCACGGACTTGCCGCGCACCAGTTCCTGGATCAGCTCGATCCGATCCCGGGCCAGCCCCGGCCGGAACGTCTTCCTCAGTTCACCGTACGCCGCCTTCGCAATGTCCTTTGGCTCCGTCACATTCGTCTCCCCGTCCTATTTCCCGAGGCCGATTTCCTCGCGTACGTAGTACAGCGGCCGCTTCTTGGTCTCTTCGAAAATCCGGCTGACATACTGGCCGATCAGCCCGAGGCTCACAAGCTGTATGCCGCCGAGAAACAGCATGAAGGCAATGATCGTCGCCCAGCCCGGCTCGTAGCCGATCGGGCTGATGAGCCGCCGGACCACCACGTAGACCAGCACGACCGCGCCGGCCACGCCGATCAGCATCCCCACGCCGGTCAGCCATCGCAACGGCGCGCCCGAGAACGACGTCACCGCGTCCACCGCCAGCCTCAGCGATTTCCAGACCGGGTACTTGGTCTGCCCGGCGTGTCGCGCCGCCCGGTGGTAGTTCACGGCGCATTGCGAGAAGCCGACCCAGCAGGTCAGCCCGCGCATGAACCGGTGAAGTTCGCGGACCTGTTTCAGCGCCTCCACGACCTTCCGGTCCACGAGACGGAAATCCCCGGCGTTGACAGGCACATCAATCTTCGCGAGCCGGCGGAACAACTGGTAGAACGAGGCCGCCAGGAATTTCTTCGCCCAGGTCTCCCCTTCGCGGCTCTCGCGGACGGCATACACGACCTCGAAGCCTTCGCGCCACTTGTCGATCAGCTCGGGGATGACCTCCGGCGGATCCTGAAGATCGGCGTCGATGATAACCACCGCGTCGCTGCGCGCGTAATCCATGCCCGCGGTGATCGCGATCTGATGGCCAAAATTCCGCGAAAGGCGCAGGAGCTTGACCCGCGCATCCTGCTTCGCCTTCTCCGCCACCCAGCGCGCCGAACCGTCCGTGCTGCCGTCGTCGACGAAAATGATCTCAAGTTCCTCCGGCCGGCCCTCCATGGCCCGGGTGGTGCGCTCGTAGAAAACGGGGATGTTCTGTTCCTCGTTAAGGAACGGAACGACGACCGAGACTTTCTTCTTTTCGGCTGCGTTCATGATCGGTCCCCTTTCGCTTTCGCCGCCACGATGATCCGCAGGGCCTCTTTCAGGCCGGGGGCCACGGCGTCGGGCCGCGCATCCTTCAGCGAGAAGAACTTCCCGACCTGGTCGAGTTTCAACCGGGAGACGAGCAGGGTCCGGCAGCCCGCGGCACGGCCCGCCTGGACATCGTTCAACCCGTCGCCGACCATCCAGCTCCTTCGCAGATCGATGCCATGCTCCCCGGCCGCCTGAATCAGCATTCCCGGCTCCGGCTTCCGGCAGTTGCACTTCACGGCAAACGCGCGTTTCGCGCCCTTCGGGTGATGCGGGCAGAAGCACAGGTCATCCCAGCCACTCCGCCCGGCCTCGAGCAGGCGCGCGATCTTCCGATTCACCGCGTACAGTTCCTCCAAGGTCATCGTACCCTTGGCGACGCCCGGCTGGTTCGTGACCACGACGGTCATGAACCCCGCCTTCTTCAGCCCACGCAGGAATTCTGCGGCGCCCTTCACGAGCCGGACCTGCTCCGGCCGCCGGGGCGAATCGAGAAGCCCGTGTGTCTCGTCGTACACCATCTCGTTCAACGTGCCGTCGCGGTCGATGAAGACGGCGGGGCGGAAATGGGGCGATGGAGTGCTGGAGTGTTGGAGTGCTGGGTTGCTGCGCTGGCCGACCCTGCTTCTCGCGCGCTTTCTTTTCACGTGTCTTCCCATAACTCCATTACTCCACTCTTCAACACCGCCTCCAGCTCCGCGAGCCCCTCCGGCTTGCCGATCTCGTAGAACCGGTCCGGCACCACGAACGCGCCCATCTCGCCGCGCAGGACGAGGTCCTCCTGCAGGCGCGCCAGGTCGAGCGGAAGCGTGACCTCGCGGTACGCCTGAATAACAGATTTGCGGTAAGCGGACAATCCGTAGTCGATGCAATCCGCCTCGCCCGGCTGCGCCGCCTTCGAATAGAACACGACACGGTCGCCCTGCACGCGCACGTTGCTCTTGTCCCACTTTCCCTCGTTCCGATAGACCGACATCAGCGCCTTGCGCCCGCCGGACTCGAAGGCGCGGACGATCGCGTTGTAATCCGTCGGGAGGTACGAATCGCCGTACAGCGTGAAGAAGGAATCCTGCAGGAGCGGCAGCGCGTTGATCAGGGCGCCGCCCGTGCCGAGCAGCTGGGCGGGATCCTCGTACGAGTATTTCACGCGCAATCCGAAGCGCGATCCATCGCCGACATGCCGCTCGATCTTGTCCGCGAAATGGCCGACACACAGCAGCACGTCGAGCAGCCCGTTCTTCTTCAGAAGCCCGAGCTGGTGCTCGATGAACGGCCGGCCCGCGACCGGAACCAGGGCCTTCGGCAGGTCCGGCGCCACGGCCTTCAGTCTCGTCCCCAGTCCGCCCGCAATGATGACCACTTGCATAGAATCACACGCCGCACCGCAGTGCGTCTCTACTGCCCCCGCCAGTATTCCTGGATGTCCTGAGGGTGCCGCTCAGCGGGCGCTTCGGCGCCCAGCCCAGCGCCATGAGCTTGCCGGGGTCGCCGATCTTCACGAGTTCATCGATCGGCCGGAGCCTCGAGGGATCCACCCGCGTCTGCACCGGCACCTTCGCCAGCTCCTTGAACCGATCCAGGACTTCGCGGATGCTCCACCCGCGCCCGGAACAGATATTATAGACATCCCCCACCCGCCCGCGTTCGGCGATCGTCCAGAAAGCGTCCACCCCGTCCCGCACGTCCAGCAGATCCCGCACCACCTCCAGGTTCCCCACGGGCAGATCGCTCCGGAGACCCCGTTCCACCGCGACGATGCCGCGCGCGAAGTCGGATGACACATCGCCCGTTTTCCGAGGCCCGATCAGGAAGAACGGCCGCGCGCGGATCACCCGCAGGCCCTTCACCTCGTGATACAGCCGCGCCATGTGGTCCTGCGTGAGCTTGGTGACCGCGTACAGGCTCGCGGGGCCCATGGCATCGGTCTCCGCGATCGGACGGCCGCCGGGACTGACCGCGTACTCCCCGCTCGAGCACGCGACGACAACCAGCGGGTCGCCTCCCTGCGCGCGGACTTCCTCGAACAGGTTGAGGGTGCCCATGACGTTGACCTGGAAGGTCAGCTCCGGCTTTTCCCAGGCGACGGACGGAAAGGACTGCGCCGCGAGATGGAATATCACGTCCGGCCGCTCGTCGCGGACCACCTGGCCGAGGAACGCGCGATCGAGAATGTCGCCCCGGACAAGGCGGACGCGACCCTTCATCGACTCGAGAAGCGGGCCCGGCGAGAAGTCGAGCGCAATCACCTCCTGCTTCCGCTCCAGGAGGGTCTCGACCAGGTAAGTTCCGACCAGACCGCCCGCGCCCGTAACCAGACATCTCATGAAGTTGTTCCTGATCGGTTTACTTGAAGGTCACGACGCGGCCCGATTTTTCCGACTCGTACGCGCCCAGAGCCGCGCGCATCGCTTCGAGGCCGTCGCGCCCGTTGCCCAGCGGCTCGCGCTTTTCCGCCACCGCGCTCATGAATTCATTCCACTCCTCTTTCCAGGAGATGTCGCCGCCGCGAAACTCGGTGACCTCGTCGCGGAACGGCCCGTCGAAATCCCGTTTTCCGGTGATCAGGCGCTCATTTCCGTAGCTGGCGCCGAGGCCTTCGACGACCACGTAGCCGTCCTCCCCGAACACCTCGAAGTGGAACAGGTTCTTCCACTGCGTCAGGCTCGCGTGCAGGCTGGCCATCGCCCCACTCTTCGTCCGGAAGATCGCCATGCCGTTGTCGTCCAGCTTCTGCTCCTTGAAATACTGCACGCCCGTCATGCAGGCCGCCTCGACGATGTCGCCCATGAACCAGCGGAACAGGTCGATCGCGTGCGTGCACTGCTCGATGAACTGGCCGCCGGCGGCCTGCTTCGGATCGGCCCGCCACTCCTTCTCGTAGCCCGGCCGGCCGCAGATCCCGTAGCGGCAGCGCGCGAACAACGCCTTGCCGATCCCGCCCTGGTCGACGATCTTCTTCGCCTCCCAGATCGCCGGATGGTGCCGGTGGTTGAACCCGCATTTCAGGACGCGGCCCGTTTCCTTCGCGACCTTCACCATCTCCTCGGCCTCCGCGACGGTGCGCGTCAGCGGCTTCTCGCAAAGAACGTTCTTGCCGGCTCGCATCGCCGCGATGCTGATTTCCGCGTGGACGTGCGGCGGCGTGCAGACGATGACGGCATCCACATCCTTGCGCGCGACGGCCGACATCCAGTCAGCAGACGCCTCGCACCCCATCTTGCCGGCGAGTTCCCTTGCGTGATCGAGTTGGAGGCTGTCGATGACCGCCAGCTGGGCGCCCTTCCACTCTTTCACCACCGGCGCACGACGCCGGCACTGAAGTCCCGCTCCGATGATGGCAACACGCATATTTGCCTCCGCTGATTTACGCTTTCCGGCCGCGGCCGATGTCGAGGTACGTGAACCCGAGGCTGTGCAACTTGTCCACGTCCAGCATGCTGTTGACGTCGATGATCAACGGCCTGGCCATCGCCTTCTTCACGCGCTCGAAATCCAGCTTCTTGTAGTCGGCCCAACCCGTGATCACCACCATCGCCTGCGCGCCCTTCAGCGCGTCGTACACGTCCTCGAAGAACTTGAGTTCCTTGTGCGCGGCCACTTCCGCTCGGTCCGCCTTCGGATCGTGCGCGCTGATCTTCATGCCGGCCGCGACCAGGTCGCCAATGATCTCAACCGACGCGGATCGCCTCAGCGTGCTCGTGTCGGGCTTGTAGGTCAATCCGAGGACTGCCGCCGCCACGCCATCGAGCTTACCGAACACCTTCTTCAGCTTCCGGACCACCAGCTTGTTCTGTATCTTGTTCGATTCCCAAATCCCGTCGAGCATGAGCGTATCCAGCCTGAACTTGTCGCCCAGTTCGCGGAGCGTCTGCATGTCCCGCGCGAGCGTGCCGCCGGAAAATCCGAGGCCCGGAAACAGCATCGCCTTTCGGCCAATCCGCTCCTCGAGCCTCAGCACTTCCCCCAGCCTCTTGCCGTCCGCGCCCACTTCGTCGCAGATGTTTCCCAACTCGTTGGCAAACGTCACCGACGCGGCAAGATACGCGTTCAGGGCGTGCTTGGCCATTTCCGCGGTACGCAGGCTCACGCGTTCCCATTTCGTCACTTTCAGCGGCGCGAGCAATTTCTCCACGCGGTCCAACGTGCGCTCGTCGTCGGCGCCGATCACCGGCAGGGCGGGATCAACAAACCGGTCGATCGCCTGGCCGAGCCGCAGGTTTTCCGGACTGTACGCGATACCGAATTTCAGCGACGGGTTTTTCTCGCGGACGATTGCGGCGATCTTGTCGCACGTCCCGACCGGGACCTGCGCGGTGATGTAGAGGAGCGCGTCCTTTTCGAGGTTCGGCGCGATTTCCGCGGCTGTCGCAAAGATCTCCGACAGGTCGCTCCGGTCGTTCGCGTCCACCGGCGTGTCGAACATGATCAGCACGTCGCGACGACCCTTCACGGCATTCGCAACGTCACCGGTAAATTTCAGCCGGCCGGATTTGACCATTGTCCGGAGAAGCTCATCGAGCCCGGGCTCGAACAGCGGAGCCTTGCCGTTGCTCAGCTTCGCGACCCGACCGGCGTCATGGTCCGCGCCCAGGACATCGTAGCCGAGGTCGGCCAGGCACGCCGCCCCGACAACGCCCTGGTGCCAGCAGCCGATCACGCAAAGTTTTCTATTGGCGTTCATTCGCGTAGATTCGCGGGCCCTTTCTCTTTCCCCAGCATCCGCCGCGCGGCAATCCGCACGGCCTGGTCCGACTTCAGCTTCGCCCTCCATCCGCGCTGGTTGATCCGGTCCACGGTGATGTGCACCCGGGGCTGGTCCCCGGGCCACGCCCTTTTCGTACCTTCAATGACAACGCGCGCGTCCGGAAGGTTCATTTCTTCTTTTATAATCTGTGCAATATCAATGACTTTCGAAATTGAGTCCGTGCCCAGGTTGAACACGTCGCACGGCGTGTCGTCCGTCATCGGGATCGTGCGGAACCCGTACGCCATCCCGTGGATGCACTCCTCGACGAGAAAGTAGTTCTTCTCCTGCCGCCCGTCGCCCTTGATCAGCAGTTCCTTCGGGTTCTCCCGCAGCTTGCGGATGAAATCGAAAATGACGCCGTGCGTCATGCGGCCGCCGATCACGTTGCCGAACCGGTACATCCAGCCGCGCAGGCCGTAGAGGCTGCAGAACGCCGAGATGAACGCCTCGCTGCCGATCTTGCCGGCCGCGTAGGTCGACACCGGCAGCAGCGGCCCGGACGACTCCGACGTCGCCACCTCCGTGCAGAGCTCGCCGTACACCGCGCCCGTGGACGAGAAAATGATCGGCTGGATCTTCAGCAGGCGCATCGCCTCGAGCACGTTGAACGTGCCCATCACGCAGTCGCGCAGGTCCCGCCGCGGCTGTTCCG
>CALMZY010000114.1 GCA_937870865.1 uncultured Lentisphaerota bacterium
TCTATTCGCAACTGTAACGCGTGGCCTAATCCGGTTACAGCCGGCATGGACAATGCGTTACCTGTCGCGACAGCGTGTGCCCCCTTGCCCCGCATTGTACCGTTTTGCGGGATTGGGGCAAGGAGGGGGAATCCAGAGACGGCTACAGAGAAATGTAGCCACGCGACGGAGGCGCGCGTGGGGAGAACGTCTGCCTCGCGGGAGCTTCCGCCTTCGCAGAGCCTACGGCGGGACAAGCGTCAGACGGCTACAACGGAAGGCGAACTCGTTGCCGGCCAGACGCATATTGACGCCATTTCGGCCCCGGCGTACTCTGAAACGCGTTGCCGCCGGGTACGCTGGCTGACCCGCCGCCCGTCGCGCTCCAAGGAGATTCCGGATATGATCAAGATCATCAAGTCCGTGAAGAAAGACGTCCTGGCCAAGTCCGTGAAGCGCGCCCGCGAGCGCGGTGTTATTCTCCCTCAGTTCGCCCAGCAAAAGGATCCATCGAAAATTCCCGCCAAGATCGTCGACAAGCTGAAGAAGATCGGTCTTTGGGACATCAATCCGCTCAACCTTTTCCGGATCACGTGGAAGAACGATCCGACGCCAAAGGGCGGCGGGTTCAATGAAGGCAACTTCATCGAGTTCCCATCCGAGCTGACGGGCGTCGAAGCGAAGATCGTCGGCATCTCCGGCAAGTGGTTCCCGACCGGCGCGCACAAGGTCGGCGCCGCGTACGGCTGTCTCGTTCCGCGCCTGGTCTCCGGCAACTTCGACCCGACCACGCAGAAGGCCGTCTGGCCGTCGACCGGCAACTACTGCCGCGGCGGCGCGTACGACTGCGCCCTGCTCGGATGTCCCGCCGTCGCGATCCTCCCCGAAGGCATGAGCCGCGAGCGGTTCGAGTGGCTGAAGGAAATCGGGACGGATGAAATCATCGCGACGCCCGGCACGGAGTCGAACGTGAAGGAGATCTACGACAAGTGCTGGGAGCTGCGGCGCACGCGCGGCGACAAGATCGTGATCTTCAACCAGTTCGAGGAGTTCGGCAACTCGATCTGGCACTACCAGATGACTGGCGGCGTTATCGAGGAGATCTTCCGCAATCACTACGAAAAAGGACGGCTCGCGGCCTACATCAGCGCGACCGGCTCGGCCGGCACGATCGCCGCGGGCGACTTCCTGCGCACGAAGCACCCGGCGATGAAGGTGGTCGCGACCGAGGCGCTCCAGTGCCCGACGCTCTACCAGTTCGGGTTCGGCGCGCACCGCATCGAGGGCATCGGCGACAAGCACGTGCCGTGGATCCACAACGTGAAGAACACCGACGCGGTGGCCGCGATCGACGACGAGCAGGTCATGCAGCTCCTGCGGCTGTTCAACGAAGAGGCCGGCCTGAAGTACCTCGCGAAGCAGGGCGTGGGCAAGGCGGTTCTCGACAGGCTGTCGTGGCTGGGCATCTCGTGCATCTGCAACCTCGTGGCATGCATCAAGACGGCGAAGTACTACGAGATGGGTTCGCGCGACGTGATCTTCACCCCGCTCACGGATTCGATGGAGCTGTACGCGTCGCGGAAGAAGGAGATGACGGAAGAGCACGGCAAGTACGACGAGCTGAAGGCCGCCGCGCACTACGCGCGATACCTGGAGGGGACCGGCATCGACTACTACCGGGAACTCTCGCACTTCGACCGCAAGGCCTTGCACAACTTCAAGTACTTCACGTGGGTCGAACAGCAGGGGAAGAGCTCCGACGAGCTCCGCGAACTGTGGGACGACGACTTCTGGACCGGGCTGTTCGCCCAGGAGCAGGTGGATGAGTGGGACA
>CALMZY010000115.1 GCA_937870865.1 uncultured Lentisphaerota bacterium
ACGAGGACGAGGACGAGGGAAGATGTGATTGCCGGCTGTACGGTTGGCCGCAATGAGGCGCGGGCGAAGCAAGAAGGCGGACAGGAGACTCAACCCGCCCCGGGGATTTTTCCATGATCCCATCGTCTTTGGACCTTGGACTTTAGACTTTGGACTTCCTCTACCTCCCGAACACTTCGAATTCCCAGAGCGAGTAGCCCCATTCGGCTGTGCGTGACAGGCCGGTCAGTCGCACGTAGCGGCCGGATACTTTCAGGCCGATGATCTCTTCGGTGCCGCCGCGGCAGTTCTTCTTGGCGTGAATGTTCTTCCACGTTGTGCCGTCATCGGACACGTCGATCGCGTAGTCCTTTGCGTGCGCCACCTCCCACACGAGCCGGATGGCTTCGATGGGGTGGGGCTCGCCGAGATCGATCGTGAGGGTCTGCGGGTCCGTGAATTCGGATGACCAGCGGGTTTTCAGGTCGCCGTCCGTCGCGTTTGAGCCTTCGCAGTCCGGTTTCTCGACGGACGAGACCTTCACGGGTTTTCCGCGCGACAGCAGGATGGGCGCGTTCAGGTCTTCCACAAAGACGGCGCGGACGTTCTTGTGGGCGTTCATCGTGACGCGCGCGGGATTTTCCGAGCCTTGGAGATCGCCGCTCCACTCGCCGAACACGTAGCCGATGGACGGATACGCGGTGAGCGTCACCTCTGAACCGGTCTTGTAGGGGCTGGCCTTTGGCGCGGCGAACACGCGGCCGTGTTCCGCCGCGGTCACCAGGTAGAACTGGCCGGGCGTGTCGCGGCAGTAGACGCGCACATAGTCGATGAAATGATATTGGGGAAACTCGGTGGTCTCGTCGGGCTCGCCCGGCATGTCGCCGCCGACCGCGGTGTTGAGGATGAGGTACATCGGAATTTGCGGGATCGTGTTGGCGGTCGAGAACCGCTTCACGCCGTCGATGAACCAGCGTATTTCCTTCGGCTCCCATTCGAGCGCGAACGTGTGGAAGTCGGCCGAGTAATCGTCGCCGATGAAATCCTCGCTCTGCGAGTACAGGCCCGGCCATGTGCCGGTGTGCAGGGACATCGTGATCAGGTTCGGCTGACTGCCGACGCATTCCATGATGTCGATCTCCGGCGGCCACGAGCCGTCGTCGGGGAGCATCCAGTGGGCGGGCCAGATGCCCTGGGTGCGCGGGAGTTTCGCGCGGATTTCGACGCGGCCGAACGCGAGGGCGAACTTACCGCGCGTTTCGACGAGGCCGGAAGTGAATTCGCGGCTGCCCAGCGAGCGCTTGCGGCTGCGAAGCACGAGGCAGCCGTCCTTGATGTAGACCTCGTCCGGCGCGTAGTACTGACGCTCGTTGTTCTTCACGAGCGCCGCGTCTTCGATCGCCCACTTCGACTTGTCCACCGCGGGCCCGTCGAACTCGTCGCTCCAGAGCAGGCGCCAGCCGCGCGGTTCGGCGGCGGATGCGGCGAGCGCGGCGAGAATCAAAACCATGACAAGGCAGATTCTGTTCATTGATATTCTGCTAACAACGAAATACGCGAAATACGCGAAAGCGATAGAAAATAGCGAACCGGGAGATCAATGCGAGCTTTTTAGCCAGGCGGACCCGCAGGGAGTTTTCTTTCGCGCAATTCGTGTGTTTCGTAGTTAAAACATCTACTTCTGTTCGTCTTTCTTCTTCAACAGCGCATCCAGGTCCGCGAGGGGTGAGAAGATGGAGGGGGATAATTTTTCCTGGGCTGACGTTTCGCGTCCGGCGAGGAGATGTTTCTCGTGTTCGTGGTCGTGGCAGTAGAGGCAGAGCAGCTCCCAGTT
>CALMZY010000116.1 GCA_937870865.1 uncultured Lentisphaerota bacterium
CGCGGGGATGGTCGCGCAGGCCGTCCGTGTAGAACAGTACGCGGTCGCCCGGGCGCAGGGCGATTTCCTGCCGGGCAAACGCGGCGTCGGACGCAAGGCCGAGAGCCGGGCCGCTTGGGTGAATCCATTCGATCGTTCCGGCCGCCCGCTTGAGGAGCAGGGGCGTGTGACCGGCCGAGGCGACCGTCAGTTGGCGCGTGCGCGTGTTGAGCAGGGCGCAGACGGCGGTTACGAACAAGCCCGGCGCGCGGCATTCCTCCACGAAGTCCTTGTTCACTCCGCCCAGGACCTCGCTGGGTTCAACGGATAGCCCCGTTGTTTCGTCGAACCAGTGCAGGCGGTTCCTGAAAAGCACGGCCAGCATCGCGGCGCTGACGCCGTGGCCGGCCGCGTCCGCGACGCAGAGGGCCACGTGATCCGCGTCGAGGCGCTTCACGTTGTACGTGTCGCCGCCGACATTTTCGCAGGCGCGGTAGGCCGAGTGGATGGAGAAGCCTTCGATCGTCGGAAGCGTCTGCGGAAGCAGCGCCCTCTGGATCAACTCGGCGCGGTGCAGGTCCTCGTGAATCACGTCGGCCTGCGCGTAGAGGAGGTGACAGGCCTCCTGGAGTTTCCGGACCTGTCCGTTGAGCCGCGCGTTGCGATCCTCGAGCTTGCGGGTGAGCTGCTCCTTCTCCGCCTCGAGCTGTTTCTGGCGCAGGGCGTTCCGGATCGAGACCAGTAGTTCGTTGGGGCTGTCCAGGGGCTTCGACAGGAAATCGTACGCGCCCAGCCGGACGGCCTGCACCGCGCTCTCGAAGGTGCCCGCGCCCGACAAGATGATCCACGCGGCCCCGGGGCAGTTCTGTTGCGCCCACTGCATCAGGCTGAGTCCGTCCACGACGGGCATGCCCAGGTCCGTCACGACGACATCGTACGCATGACTCTGCAGGAGGATTTTTGCCTGTTCGCCGTCCGGCGCCTCGGCGACCTCGAGATCGCTTTGCTCGCGAAGCGCGCGGATCATGTAGGTTCGCACAACCTGATCGTCATCCACGATCAGGACGCTGGCCCTTGGCCCGGCCTCGCTTTGCCGCGATCCTTTCATGCCCCCCTCCCTCCACCGAAAAGATACCATGAATCTGTCCGCCGGACCAATGGATTCGGCCGCAGATGACTTTGTGGCGGGGCGCAAAGAGCGCGATGGTGGAGATGTTAACGCAAAGAGAGTTGACCGCGGATTTCGCGGAGGGCGCGGATGGGGATTGAACGGAAGATAGCTGAGGCAGGGCGATTGGTCATTCCTTGGTCATTGGTGCTTGGACATTCGTCATTCATTAGTCATTAGTGCTTAGGCATTAGGCCTTCCCAGCCTGCTCTTCACGCCCCCAATTGGCCTGGGATTCGTGGTTGCCCGTGCCGAGTTGCGGTTCTACAGCGCTGCTGAAGGGGTCAGCGATGTGAAGGGATGGCGTGTGATTTCCAGGCGCGGGTTCTTCTCGGCGAAGTACTTGAGTTCCCAGTCGGCGTGGAAGAGCAGGACGCGCGCGCCTTCGCGGGTGGTGGCCAGTTGGCAGCCCGTGGGCAGGACCATCGTGTGGAGCTGTTCGTCACTTGCCTGGGGCGAGACCCATCGGAGGATTTTCCACGGCGCGGGCTCGGCGCGCGTTTCCGCGCCGTACTCCGTTTCGAGACGGTACCGGATCACGTCGAACTGCAGAGGCCCGACGGCGGCGAGCAGGCGCGAGTTCTGGCTGGTTGTGTGCGTTACCAACTCCTGCGCCACGCCTTCCTGCAGGAGCTGATCCAGCCCTTCGGTGAAACGCTTGGCCTTGTAGGGGTTCGGATTGCCGAGATAGATGAACGCCTCCGGCGTGAAGCGCGGGATTTCGTCGTAGCGGATGGTCTCATCCTCGGTCAGCGTGTCGCCCACGCCGAACTCGGAATGCCCCACGATGCCGATGATGTCGCCGGGGTAGGCCTCGTTGACCGTTTCGCGCTCGCGGCCGAAGAGCTTGTGGGAGCTGTTGAGTTTGACGCGCTTGCCGGTGCGGCCGTGCGTGACGGTCATCTCGCGGTCGAATTTGCCCGAGCACACGCGCACGAACGCGATGCGGTCCCGGTGATTCGGGTCCATGTTCGCCTGAATCTTGAAGATGAAGCCGGAGAAGGCCGGGTCCTCCGTCGGAATCACGCGGTCCCCGCTCTTGCGCGGCGCCGGTGTCGCGGAATACTTCAGGAAGTTGTCGAGCATCAGCTGGACGCCGAAGTTGTTCAGCGCGCTGCCGAAGAAGACCGGCATCGTGTAGCCGGTGAGGACGGCGGCCGGGTCGAATTCGCCGCCCATCGCGTCGAGGATCTCAAGTTCCTCGACCACCTTGGCGTAGGACGCCTCGTCCAGCCGATCCTTCACAAACGGATCGGAGATGTTCCCGATCGAAACCGGGGCCTTGTGCTGCCCGCCGCCGGCGAGCCGGTCGAACACGTGCACGGTGTTCTGCTGGCGGTCGAACACGCCCTTGAAGTCGAACCCCGTGCCCAGCGGCCAGTTCACCGGATAGACGTGGGCCTGCAGGACGCTCTCCAGTTCGTCCAGCAGGGCCAGCGGCTCGCGCGTGGGGCGGTCCATCTTGTTGAAGAAGGCGAAGATGGGAATGGACCGGTTGCGGCAGACCTCGAAGAGCTTCTGCGTCTGGCTCTCGATGCCCTTTGCCGCGTCGATCACCATGATGGCGGCATCGACTGCGGTCAGCACGCGGTAGGTGTCCTCGGAAAAATCCTTGTGGCCGGGCGTGTCGAGGAGGTTGACCTTGTACCCGGCGTAGTCGAACTGCAACACGGTCGAGCTCACGGAGATGCCGCGCTTGCGCTCCAACTCCATCCAGTCCGACGTCGACGCGCGCTGGTTCTTGCGCGACGTGACCGAGCCGGCCAGTTGGACGGCTCCTCCGTAAAGAAGGAACTTCTCCGTCAGCGTCGTCTTCCCCGCGTCGGGGTGCGAGATGATCGCGAACGTGCGCCGTTTCTGGATTTCGTCGTGAATACTCATCGGGAAGGGCCGTTCATACGGATATCGGGCCGCGGGATCAAGCTTTTTGGCAATTGACGGATCGTCTCAGGCCTTCCGCATGGAAGGTAGGGCGAGGCGTCCCTCGGGATGAACCCTCGGGGTGAATCCCGCCGAGCCGGGTCTGGAGGGCGCGGCTCAGCCGGAGGCTTCGCCCTACCATGGCGGCGCGGTCATGGCGCAACGGACCGGATCGCGCGCAGGCGCTCGATGATCGGCAGGCCCTGCGTGCACTCCGACTCGCAGCGGCCGCAGGCGTTGCAGCGCTCCGCGTCCTTGGCGGTCAGGTTCCAGTGCCATTGCAGGCGCGGCCCGACGCTCTCCCGCCCCTCGAGAACCATCAGGTTGTACACGTCCATGTACTTCGGGATCGGAATGTCCTGCGGGCACGGCAGGCAGTACCCGCAGCCCGTGCACAGGCCGTCGAATTCTTCCTCGATGTGTTTTTCGATCGAGGCGACAAACGCCGCGTCGTACGGCGTGAACCCGTCCAGCGCGGCGACGGCCTGGTCCACCTCCTCGGCGCGGCTGAAGCCGATCAACGCGCTCGTGATCGCGGGATGCGAGATGTTGAAACGGATCGCGGCGGCCACGACGTCCGGATCGGCCGGGCCGCGGATGAAGTTGAACCGTTCCGCGTGGCGCGGGATCACGCCGCCCGCGAGCGGGTTCATGGTCACCACGCCGATGCCCGCCTTGCCCGCCGCCTCGACGCCGGTGCGGCGGTAGGGGAAGTTGATCGCGGAATAGCCGATGGTCATTCCCTCGAAGACGCCTTCGCCGATCACGCTCGCGGTCTCCGCGCCGTTCATGTGCGTCGAGAACACGAGATGTTCGATCAGCCCTTCCTCTTTCGCGCGCAGCGCGGCCTTCACCGCGCCGCCGCTTTTCCGCCCCTCCCAGTCGGCGGCCGAAAGCAGGCACCAGATGTGGAAGAACTGAATTCGCGGGACACCCAGCCGCGCGAGCGACTTCTCCAGGTTCCGGCGGAAGGTGTCGGCGTCCGGCGCGAAGCTCTTGCTGGAAACGTGGAACGTGCCGGGCTTCATTTCGCGGACAGCGAGGCCGAGGATATCCTCGCTGCGGTCGTCGCAGTAGATCGGCGCCGTGTCGAAATAGTTCACGCCTTTTTCGTACGCGCGCAGGAGGATCGCGGCGCTTTCGTCCATGATCGCCGGCGTCATCGGCGTTCGGAAGCGCATGCACCCCGCGCCGATCGCGGAGATGTTCTTTCCCGTGCTGCCGTAAGGTCTGTAAAGCATGAAGGAACTATACCGCAGAGCCAGGTTTTTTCCCAACCTTTGGAGGGAATGGCCTTTCCTCGTATTGACAGGATATTGGTATTAAGATATAAGTATAAACACTGATAATAAGTGGTAGTTATTATGATTCTTGATTCAAGCAGCATCGAATTGGCGTTGAGGTTGCTGGGGGAGCGACTTGAGAAGACTGGGGTGACCCGGCCAGATTCGCCTTACCAACTCGTTGTTTGTGGAGGCGCAGCATTGATCTACTGTTCTTTGGTCTCGCGTCCGACAACGCGCGATGTCGACATCGTGGCCATGTTGAGTCCGAGCGGCGAACTCGTTTCACCCGATCCTCTCCCGGAAGACCTTCGAGAGCTCGCTATCCAGGTTGCACGAGATATCGATCTCCCCAGTGAATGGCTTAACAACGGTCCGAGCAAAGAGCCGGGCGGATTGTTCCAAGTCGGCCTTCCAGAAGGTCTGGTCGGCAGACTGAGCAGCCGAGATTTCGGACGTTGTCTGAGAGTTCACTTCGTGAGTCGTGTCGACCAGATTCACTTCAAGGTGTTCGCCGCAGTCGACAGTGGTCCGGGCAGGCATTTCGAAGATCTGAAGGAGTTGAAGCCCACCCCGGAAGAACTGGAGGCCGGTGCACGCTGGGCGCTGTTGCAGGATTCTTCGGAGGGGTTTCGCGCAATGCTGGTCTCGATGTTACAGCAGATGGGATGCCAAGATGTTGCTCAACGAATTCAGAACTAGGCTGACGGAATACCTGGTCCATTTTCTCTGGCGCCAGTGGGCCCAGCTCGGGTTGGCATCGGCAGCGGTGGAGCGAAGGGACGGGTGGGTAATTGATCCGGAGGCGTTGTGGCTTCTCAGCGGCACGTTTGCTCGGCATGACGCGCGGCTCTTTGACGAGATCCTGGATTGGCTGGCGAAGCATTCGGCATTCATCAACGTTCCGAGGATGAGATCGCTTGCGCGAAGATTGAATTTCCGAAGCGTCGATGCCGTAGGCGCGATGGCGGACGTCGTTGCGCACACCAACAGCCGTTTGCATTGGAGGTTTTCGCTTCCCGGATCCAACCACCCCGCGGAATCGCTTTTCCTCGACATGGCCGGAACCTCGCAACCCGATTTCGGGGAGCCTGATCCGGTATTCCTGCGATTCGGATTCAAGCGGGGCCGCGTCGACCTGCGGGGCCTGTCCCGCCGTTTCAACGCGGTCATGCCCGAGTGCGCGTTGCTGCGGCTGCGGGCTCTGTTCGGGACGTCGGCTCGGGCGGAGATTGCTCTCTACCTGCTGACCCATGAGATGGCTCATCCAAGCCTTGTTGCCCGCGAGACGGGTTTTTCCCAGAAGAACATCCAGGATACCTTGGTTGACATGTGCGCATCGGGTATCGTCCATGCGGCGCATCTGGAGGGCCGGCAGAAGATGTACTTCATGAAGAAGGAGCATCGGGTGCCATTTCTTCATCAGATCGAATCTGCTCCGCGATGGGTGGCTTGGCCCGCCTTGTTCAGAGGACTGGAGCTTCTCGCAGACGGCGTGGCTCGCATCGCGGCGACCGATATGAGCACTCTGCTCCAAACATCCGAACTGCGCCAACTGATGTCCGACACTCAGCCGTATTTCGAGATGGCCGGCTTCACGGGCCCGTTCTCTTCGCTGCTCTTGTCGCCGGGAGAGGATGTCCTGACATCCTTGTTCAGCGATCTGCAGAAAATGCTTGGATAGCGGCGCCGCTCTTCTCCCTCGATCCTGAAGGTGTTGTGGAGATCGGGTTCTTCCGCGATTCATCTTCCCAACGCCGCGGCCGCGCGCAGTTCGAGGGAGGGCCCGATGGCGACTGGGCCTTTCCAGATTCCGCCGCCGCCCATCCAGTCGCTGACGCGGACGGCGAGGTGGTTGGTCTCCGCGAGAAGGCCCCGGTCGAATTCGTAGATGCGCGGCTCGGTGAATGCCGTGACCTGCTCGGGTGGAAACCGGCCCATCGCCCCGATCTTCACGCCGTTGAGGAAGGTCTCGTCCGCGTCGTCGATCCCGCCCATGAGAAGCGCGAGCGGGGCGTCGCCCCAGCGCGCGAATGCGGCCGCCGGCAGGGAGAAACTCAGGCGGTACCACGCGGTGCCGTCGTACGCGGGCAGGGCGTCCTTCTCCCAGCCGCCCGGCACCTGCGTCTCCGCCCAGTCCGCGTGGGAGAAGTCCGCTGTGGCCCACGAGGGATCGTCGCCGCTGTGGATCCGCCACGTGCCGGAGAGGGATTCGTAGGACGGGAAAAGGAAGTTGCAGGTCCATTGCTGGAGGATGTTCGTGCCGGAACGGATGGATGAATCCAGGCTCCAGACGTCGCCGGGATTCGCGCCCGTCGTGTCCAGCGTCAGGTCGAGGATGTGATCCGCGCTGCGCGTGTCGGCGGGAATGGTTTCCGCTCCTTCCCGCACAACATGTCTCTGCGCGTTCAGCAGGCGCCACCCGATGCGGTTCTTGTCGTCGGGCGTAAAGGAGTCCGCCGACAGCGTGAAGGTCACGGGCTTCCCCGGGGTGGGGCTGTTGGTGCCGGAGAGCGTCCAGGAGTACCGCGGCTCAAACGGCACGTCGTTGAGCGTCTGCAGAATGAAGCGCCCGTGGGATTCCTGGCGCAGGTGCGTGAGCGCCGCGTTGCCCGGCCCGAACCGTCCGTTGAGCTTCAAGCCGAGCAGGTCCGAGATGAGCCGGCCGCCGGAGCAGGAGTGGGTGACGATCAGGATGGACTTGCCGGTGCCGCCGAAGCGGGACCGGATCAGTTCGCCCGCCCGCCGGATCTGCGCGACCGCCTCCGCTTCCGTGGCGGGCGCGAAACGGAAGTTCGTGTTCGTGTCGCGCAACTTGAAGTACGGCGCTTCATCCTCGCCGATGACGATCCGTTCGCCGGGCGTGATGCTGGGTGCGGGGGCGGTATCGGCCTGGCAGTCGCAGCAGCACTCCTCGATCTCCGGACAAATCTCGGCGGTGATCTTGTGCGCCTTGAGGAACGGCAGGATCGTCTGCCGCGTCCGCCAGGTCGGACTGACGAGCACCTCGTCAAACGCGAGGCCGTCGAGTTTCGCCGTGATCCCGGCGACCTGTTCCAGCCCCTTGGGCGAGAACGTACACTGGTTCTTTTCCGAGTAGTCGAGCGTCACATTCCCCATCGTTTCCGCGTGACGGATCAGGTACACGTCCAGCCCGAAGGCCATGGGAGCGGCAGCGGCGAGGAGCATCACGGCGAATCGAATGGGTGAATTCATGGATGTATGATGAGGGTGCCGAAATGCGATGTAAAGAACCGTAAGCACGCTAATGGGAGCGCTCTCATTTAGTATTGTGTGTTGATTTTTCAGAATCTGCTGATATCGTGCAGTTTCAGAAATGGGGGTTTTGTTCGCACATGGAAATCATCTTCCGATGTACTGGATGTGGGAAGAAACTCATTGCTGAAGAGTCGGGGCAGGGCTTGATGGCGGATTGTCCCGCGTGTGGGACGACGGTCACCGTCCCGGTTCCGATCGCGAAAGTGCCCTCCGCGAAGCGCGTTGTGCGTCTTTCCAAGGAGGCTGGCGCGAACACGAAGCCGGATGCTGCTCAGCCGGTTTCGGCAAATGCAACGGCGGCCGGTGCGAACTCGAAGCCCGCAACAGATACGGCGACAGCGGCGGCGGGAACGGCAGCAGGTGCGACGCCGGCGTCAGTGACCCTCTTTCCCGAGCGGCCGCACAACCTGGAAATCGTCGTCGGCTGGATTTGTATTGTCGTCGGCACGATCCTCGCGCTGCTCTTGCCGAAGACGCCGCTGCTTTACCTGACTTTCTTTGCCGGCGCGTTCCTGATGTCGTGCGTGTTGTTTGCCCGCCGCAAGTTTCTGCACTGGGCTGTTCTTCTTCTATGCACATGCATTCCTCCGCCGCTGCTGATGAAGCAGAACATCTGGAAGAGCACCGCGTCGCCCGCGCCGGCCGTTGTGGCCGAAGCGCCGGTCCGGCGTGAGGCTCCCGCGAAACCCACGAGAACACAGAAAGTGGTCATCGACGCCCAGGGCGAAATCAAGGTTGTGCCGGTGGCGGCGCCAAAGCCGGCGTCGGGCACGCCATCGCAGCCGCAGGAAGAGCGTCGCCGCGCGGTGGCCGGGAACAATACACCGCAGGATCCGTTTGCCGAAACCGTGAAACAGGTCGAGGAGGCACCGCCGCGGCACGAGCCGAAAACGCAGGCGGCGGAAGATCAGTACGCGGAGCTGCTCAAGAGCCAGGACGATGTTCCGGCGCTGGTGCCGGAGGATGTGCTGGCTTCGACGACGGTGGGCCACGATCCCGATTTCGTGTGGCAGAAGGCGTCCGCGGTGGACACGATTGTCCCCGGCCAGCCCGCGCCCGTCATGCCAGTTCCCCTGAGGGTTTACGAGGACAAAGGATTCAAGGAGACCTTCTCTCCGACGGGCCAGATGGGCAACCAGGAGGATCTTCAGTTCGACCTGGGGTGGGACAAGGAGCCACATGCGGGGGAGACCTGTATTTACGTGCGGTATGCGGACGAGGAGGATTGGGTGACGGTGGCGTGGCAGCATCCCGGCCATAACTGGGGTGACGTGCCCGGCGGCCTGGACCTTTCCAAGGCGAAGAAGCTGACGTTCTGGGCCAAGGGGGAGTCGGGCACCGAGAAGGTCGAGTTCATGATCGGCATGGAGCAGGGGCAGAACGCCGTCAGCCGCGACACCCTTCGCGCGACGACCGGCATCATCCGCCTGAAGAAGGAGTGGAAGCAGTACGAGATCCCGATCGAAGAGCTCGATCGCAGCCGCCTGATCACCGGCTTCCTGTTCCGGATCGAAGGCCAGGGCCAGCCCGTGGTATTCTGCCTGGACGACATCCGGTACGAATAGAGGAAGAGTTTTTCCAATCCTTGGAAATTCCGGTTTGAGAATGTCCAACCT
>CALMZY010000117.1 GCA_937870865.1 uncultured Lentisphaerota bacterium
GCAGTTCAAGCGCGGCGGCCGCGGCGGCGGCCACGGGGATCCCGCCGGCCGGGATGGCGAGCACAATCGCGTTGGCGCCCCGGTAATCCTTGAGCATGCCCGCAAGGCATTGGCCCGCGTGACCGCGATCGCGGAAAATCCGCGCCTTGTCGCGCAGTTCCTCCCGCTCGTAAATATTCTTCAATTCATCCACGCTCCCACGCTACCACATTTGCCCGCCGATTTCAGCCCCAAATCCAGGCCGGAAATTGTCTGAAAAAACACGGGGCGGAACCGGCGCACAGTCAACCAGTTGGAACGAATTGCCGGGCCGGCCGAGACTTGTCTTTGCATCGCTCTTCCTCGTGCGGTATAAGTGAACGCGCGACGGTACCATGGCGGGGAGAAAGCTCTGCTCGTACTCCTACTCATACTCGTGCTCATGAATCTGTCTGAGTAAGAGCAAGAGTAGGAGTACGAGTAAGGGAAGATAATCGAGTTCCGATGAGTTCCAAGAACGTTCCATTTGTTCATCTGCATCTTCACACGGAGTACAGCCTCCTCGACGGCGCGTGCCAGGTCGAACGGGTGATGAGCGTCGCCGGCGAACTCGGGATGAATGCCGTGGCGATCACGGACCACGGCACTCTGTACGGCCTCGTCGAGTTCTACAAGAAGGCGAAATCGAAAGGCATCAAGCCCATCCTCGGCTGCGAGACGTACGTGGCCGCGGGCAACATGCGCGACCGCAAGACCCTCGACGGAAAATCCTACTCCAACCACCTTGTCCTGCTGGCGGAAACCAACGAGGGCTACAGGAACCTGTGCCGCCTTTCCTCGATGGCCCACCTGGAGGGTTTCTATTACAAACCACGTGTTGACAAGGCTTTACTGAGACAATACTCCAAGGGATTGATCGGCCTTTCGAGCTGTTTGAAGGGTGAAATCACGGGGCTTTGCGCGGCGAACAACATTGACGCTGCTGTGCGCGTTGCGAACGAGTACGCCGACATTTTCGGCAGGAATAACTTCTTCCTGGAAATGCAGGACCACGGCATTCCCGAACAGAGAATTGCGAATCGCAGTATTCTGGAAGTCGCGAAGCGCACGGGCCTGCCGATCGTGGCGACCAACGACGTTCACTACCTGAAGGCGGAACATGCGGAGGCGCACGAGGTGCTTCTCTGCCTGCAGACGCAGACGGTGATGAGCGATCCCAAGAGGATGCGCTACTCCTCCGACCAGTTCTTCATGAAGAGCGGGGCGGAAATGCAGGAGCTGTTCCCCGACCACCCGGAGGCCCTGTCAAACACGCTCCGCATCGCGGAACGGTGCAACGTCGAGCTGGTGCTGGACAAGGAACTGCACTTCCCGATGTTCAAGGTGCCGGCGGACTACAACCAGAAAACGTACCTGCACCACCTGGCCACGGACGGGCTGCGTGCCCGTTACGGCATCGAGAACGTGGACAAGCCGAAGAGCGACGACGAAAAGCGCATCGCGGATCGCTACCACTTCGAGATGAGCGTCATCGAGAAGACGGGGTTTATCAACTATTTCCTCGTGGTCTGGGACTTCATCAACTTTGCGCACGGGGCGGGCATTCCCGTCGGGCCCGGCCGCGGCTCGGGCGCGGGAAGCATCGTGGCGTACGCGCTGGGAATCACGGGCATCGATCCGCTTCGCTACAACCTGATTTTCGAACGATTCCTGAATCCCGAGCGCGTCTCTCCGCCGGATTTCGACATCGACTTCTGCCAGTCGCGCCGCGGCGAGGTGATCGAGTACGTGAAGGGGAAGTACGGGCGCGACAACGTGGCGCAGATCATCACCTTCGGCACGCTCGGCGCGAAGACGGTCATCCGCGACATCGGCCGCGTCCTCGAAATCCCGCTCTTCGAATGCGACAAGCTCGCCAAGATGATCCCGGAACAGCCGCCCGGCATCACCCTCGAAAAGGCGCTCGAGATGAGCCCCGAGCTCCGCGACGCGACGCAGAAGGACCCGAACGCGAAGCGCATCATGAAGTACGCCCCCGTGCTGGAAGGCCTGCCGCGCAACCACGGCACGCACGCCGCGGGCGTCGTGATCGGCGAGCGGCCGCTCATCGAGCTGATCCCGCTCCAGCGCGACAAGGAAGACG
>CALMZY010000118.1 GCA_937870865.1 uncultured Lentisphaerota bacterium
ATCTTCTCGTAGTACTTCGCGTATTCCCCGCTGCGGACGCGGTCGAGCCACGGCTTGTGGCCGAGGTACCAGTCGACCGTCAGCTTCAAGCCGTCGTCGAAGCTTTGGGCGGGCTTCCAGCCGAGTTCCTTCTGGATTTTGACCGCGTCCATCGCGTAGCGGCGGTCGTGGCCGGGGCGGTCCTTGACGAACTTGATGAGCGACTCGGGCTTCTTGAGGATGGCGAGAATCTGTTTCACGACGTGCAGGTTCGGAACGTCGCTCATGCTGCCGATGTTGTAGACCTCCCCCGCCCTGCCCTTCCGCAAAACCGCGTCGATCGCGCTGCAATGATCGAGCACGTAGATCCAGTCGCGCACGTGCATGCCGTCACCGTAGACCGGCAGCGGCTTGTCCTCCAGCGCGTTGGCGATCATCAGCGGAATCAGCTTCTCGGGGAACTGGTACGGGCCGAAGTTGTTGGAGCACCGCGTGATGACGGCGTCGACGCCGTGGGAGTGCTGAGCGGCGCGCACGAGGAAATCGGCGGAGGCCTTGGTGGCCGAATACGGATTGTTCGGAGCGACGGGCGTCGTCTCGGAGAAACGCCCTTCCGCCCCGAGACTGCCGTATACCTCGTCCGTTGAAATCTGGACGTAGCGCTTCACACCGTACTCGCGCGAGGCGTCGAGCAGAATCTGCGTGCCGAGAACGTTGGTGTGGATGAACTGCTCGGCGCCGAGGTGCAGGCTGCGGTCCACGTGGCTCTCGGCGGCGAAGTTGACGATGGCATCGAACTTGTTACTGGAGAAGACGGCGCGGACATCGTCCACGCGGCTGATGTCGCCGCGGACGAACGTGTAGCGCGCATCCTTCTCGATGTCGGAAAGATTCTCGAGGTTGCCGGCGTAGGTCAGCGCGTCGAAATTGACAATGTGAACATCCGGATACGCCGCGAGCATGTGGCGGACGAAGTTGCTACCGATGAACCCGGCACCGCCGGTGACGAACAGTTTCATGCCAGTTTCTCCTCTGCGAGATACTCCTCCAACCCCTTCTGCCACGGCGGCAGCGCGGTCCCCGTCCACTCCCGGTAGCGGCTGGTGTCGAGCACCGAGTACGCCGGCCGCGGTGCCGGCCGCGGAAATTCCGCCGTGCTGACGGGATGAACCGCCGCGCCGGGCTTCACGCGCGCGGCGATCGCCTGCGCGAATTCAAACCAGGAACAGTGGCCCGACGCCGCGATATTCACGATGCCTTCGCGATCCGCCTGAAGCAAGCGCGCAATGGCCTCCGCAAGGTGCCTCGTGTACGTCGGGGACATGAACTGGTCGTTCACCACCCTCAACGGCTCGTCGCTTTGCTTCAGCCGCCGGGCGATGGTGCGGACAAAGTTTGCGCCGCGGACGCCGAACAGCGACTGCGTCCTGACGATCACGCTTCGACCGCCGGCGCCCCGGACCAGTTCCTCGCCCGCGAGTTTGCTGGCGCCATACACGTTCAGAGGATTCACCGGATCCGTTTCGGAATAGGCCGCCCCCTTGCGGCCGTCGAACACGTAGTCCGTGCTGAGGTGGATCAAGCCGATGCCTTTCGCCGAGCAGATGCGCGCGACGTTGCCGGCGCCTTCCGCGTTGACCGCGTACGCCTGTCCGCGCTGGGTCTCCGCATCGTCCACGCGCACGTACGCGGCGCAGTTCACCACGCGGTCCACTTCGGGAAGATGTTCGCGGACGACGTCGAACCGGGTGATGTCGAAGGACGGCAGGTCGAGTCCCAGCGTTTCAATTCCCACGGCGCGGCACGCGGCCATCACGTCCGTGCCGAGCATCCCGTTACAGCCAATGACAGCGACTTTCATCGGGATCTAGATCTTCACTCCGGCCGTGCGCGCGACCGTGATATTGGCCTGGAGAAGGGCTTCGGCATTCTCGCCGGCATCCATCCACCAGCCGTCAACGACCTCGTATTCCAGGCCGCCGCGCCGGATGTACGCGTTGTTCACGTCCGTGATCTCCAGCTCGCCACGCTTGGAGGGCTTCAGGGTCTTCACGATCTTGAAGACATCGCCGGGATACATGTACACGCCAATGACCGCGAGGTTCGTGGGCGGGCGCTTCGGTTTCTCGATGATCCGCTTGATCCTCTGGCCGCTGACCTCGGCAATGCCGTATTCCCACGGATGATCGACCTCTTTCAGGAAAAGACGCGCGCCCTTCTTCTGTCTCCTGAAGTTCGCCACGCCGCGCGCGATTCCCTTCTCGAGGAGGTTGTCGCCCAGCACGACGACGACCTTCTGCCCTTCCGCGAATTCCTCGGCCAGGCCGAGCGCCTCGGCGATGCCGCCCTCGCCTTCCTGGTACGTGTAGTGAATCCGCGACAGGCCAAAGTCCCTGCCGTTGCCGATCAGGCGCAGGAAATCGCCCGCGTTGCGGCCGCCGGTGACGACCATGATCTCTCGGATGCCGGCCTCGACCAGCATTTCGATCGGGTAGTAGATCATCGGCTTCTTGTAGATCGGAAGCAGATGCTTGTTCGTGATCTTCGTCAGCGGATACAACCGCGTGCCCAACCCGCCAGCCAAAACAATACCTTTCATGGCAACCTCAACTCAGGTTTCAGGTTTCAGGTCTCAGGTTTCTCGCCTCACCCGCCCCGCTTCGCGTTCCACTTGAACGGGATGTCGTTCTTGAACGGATCGAGCCGGTACTCGTCCGGGTGCTCATGGTCGTACGGCATGTTCGGCACGTTCAGGACCATGGCCTCCCTGTCGCCGACGCACTCGAAGCCGTGCCACACGCCGCGCGGAATCACCAGCACATACGGATCATCCGTCGACAGGATGTACTCCGCCGTCCGGCCCTTCGTCGGCGAGTTCTCGCGCGCGTCGGAAAGACCGACCCGCACCGTGCCGGCAAGGGCGACAAAGCTGTCGTCCTGCTTCTTGTGATAGTGCCACGCCTTGACGACCTCCGGGAGAACCACGGTGACATAGACCTGCCCGAAGCCGTTGAAAATCTCGTCGTTGCACCGGAGAATCTCCAGCAGGCGGCCGCGATCATCCCTCCGCCAAACAAGTTTCTTGGTCTCAACGCCCTGTATCGAATGCTCACTCACGGCTGATTACCTCCTGCGGGACCGGACACGTGTGGGAGAATGTAATGGCCTGCACGTCAAATGCAAAGCCCGTTTTCCCG
>CALMZY010000119.1 GCA_937870865.1 uncultured Lentisphaerota bacterium
CGTTACTCGCGCTCGATCCTCTGGTCGTTCCTGTTGATGTGGGCGGATGTTTTTGCCCGCAAGGACGAGGGAATATTCCTGATTGCGCGCTGCCGGAAGTAATCCCGTGACGCCATGAAAATTGCCTATCTCTACCCGCGCTACCTGACCAACGATGGCGGCGCCGAAGTCGGCTTGACCCGGATTGTCGAGGAACTGGCGCGCCGCGGCCACGAGATCACCGTGATCGCCGCGAGCCCTCTGGCATCCGATCGGAGCTTCGAGCGAAAGCCACGCGGCTGCCGCGTGGTCGCGCTTCCGCGCAGCGTCTGGAGAGAGCGGGCACTCCAATTTCTCGACAGCATCCAGTATCGGCGCGGGGGGTACAGGCTGACCCGTTTCCTGGCGCGCAAGGGTCAACTGTGGAGGAAGCTGCTTCTGCTGGGCAAAGGCGCCTGCTGTCCTTCGCTGGGCAGGCGAAGCCTGTACGAGCCGTATGATCTTGTCGTCAACTACTGCACAACGCATACCAGTTGGGGGATTGCCTTTGACAGGGTGTTGCCCCGGCTGAAGGACAAGGCGGTGTGCGCCGTGCCGATGAGCCATTTCCACGAACAGGTGGAGACGGCGGATGTCCTGAAGACGGCACACCGCCGCTACGACGGCATCGAAGCGCACACCGAGTATGAGCGGGATGTGCTTGGGCAACGCGACTGGGACGCTTCGCGGATCTTCGTGACGGGAGTCGGCTCCGACCCCTGCGATCGCCCGATTGATTCTCAGGCGTTCCGGAAGAGCCACAACATTCCCGTGGATGCGCCGTTGATCGTGTTCGTCTGCCGCAAGCTGTACCTGAAGGGAGTCACGCATCTCATCGAGGCGAAGGAAGCGGTGTGGGCGATCCATCCCGCCGCGCGGCTGGCCCTTCTCGGATTCTCGCACAACCCCCGCGCGTGGATCGATGACTGCCTGGGGAAATCCCGCTTTGGCGCGGTCTCGAAGACCATCAACATCGATGATGTCTCCGAGCAGACGCGGGAAGAAGCCCTTGCCGCGTGCAACGTGTTTGCCATGCCGTCGGCGGGGGAGTCGTTCGGGATCGCCTTCCTGGACGCGTGGCGATACTCCAAGCCCGTGATCGCCTGCCGCGACACCTGTTCCCAGTCCCTGGTCAGCGACGGCGAGGACGGTCTCCTGGTGGGTTACGAAAACGTGGCGGAACTGGGGCAGGCGCTGCTGCGTCTCCTTTCGGATCCCGCATTGGCCGGCAAACTCGGGAAGAACGGCTTTGCGAAATGGGATCATCAATACCGCTGGGAGCAGGTGGCCGAGGTGACCGAGCGGGGTTTTGAGGCGCTCGTGCGGCGCAAGCGGGAGTCCGCGGCCGGGGATGTTCGACCATGAAGGTCTACGCATTCGTTCCGCGACAGCCGAGCATGACGGCGCATTCCTCGATGCACCCGTTGATGCCCTGCGTGAACGCGAAACCGATCCTTTATGACTGCGCATGGAAGTCCCTCCAGAATTTCTCATGGACGCTGGGGCATCTTCTCCAGCGTTTCGGGACCTGGTACTCGGGAAGCGAACTGAACGCCACAACCCCTGTTTGGGACGAGTTAAAATTCTTGCGGGCGATCGATGCGCCGGGTCCGTCGGTCGCGCATTTCCTCCTCGGAGAGACCGTCGCCATGAAGTGGCCGCGGTTGTTTCATGCGAAAGGCGCCGCCATCGTCGGCACTTTCCACGCCACGCAGTGGCGTCAGCACAGGGCCCTGAAGAACTACCACGACTTCGGCTTCTACGACTGGATTACCGTGGTCTCCAAGTCGCAAATTCCCTTCATGGTGGAGCGTGGGTTTCCCGAGGAGCGCATCCGTTTGATCCTGCACGGGGTGGACGCGGATTATTTCAGGCCGGCCGAGCGGCGCGGTGAAGACGGGTCGGGGCCGCTGAAGGCCCTGCTCGTTGGAAAGACGGAACGGGACCACGAGTTCATGGCCCGCGTCATGAAGAACATTCCGGCCGGGACGATAGAGCTTGTTGTGGCGACGCCCGACGAGCAGAAGGTCCATTACCGCGACACGCCGGGCGTGCGCCTGCTGGACAGGGTGTCCGATGAGGAGCTGAAGAACTTGTACCAGAGCCGCGATTTGCTGGTCATGCCCATGATCGACTGTACGGCCAACAATGCGATTCTCGAATCCATGGCGTGCGGCACGCCCGTTCTCGCCAACCGGGTGGGGGGGATCCCGGAGTACGTTCCGGAATCGTCGTCCTACATTCTCGACGGGAAGAAGGCGGACGAATGGGCCGATCTCCTCGTCCATCTGTCGAGGAATCGGCAGGAACTTCAGTCGCGGCGCGCGGCGGCGCGCGAATGGGCGGAAAACTTTGCCTGGCCGAAGAAAGCCGTCGAGTATCTCGAGGTCTACGAGGCCGCCGTCAGCAGGTTTGGGTAGCGAGCGCAGGGTTGTCGGCCAGCAGGGATTCGTAGAGGCGTGCGAGCGATGCAGTGACCGCCTTGGCCGAGTAGTATTTCCGCACGTACTCCGAAGCGGTGCGGCTGATTCTCTTCCGGAGTTCGATATCGCGGATCAACGTGACAACCGCATCGGCAATCTGGCGGGGATCGGAGGGGTCAACCAGGATGCCGGTTTCCTTGTCGGTGATTACCTCGGGAATTCCGCCCACGCGCGAGGCGATGACCGGCATGCCGCTGGCCATGGCCTCCAGCATGCTGTTGGGTACGCCCTCGGTGAGGGTGGAGGGTTGCAGGAGGAAATCGACTTCGGCGAACAGAGAACTGGGATCGTTGACGAAGCCATGGAATTTCACGTGATCGGTCAGTCCCAGTTCCTGGGTCAGCTGGCGCAGCCGGGACTCCTCCGGCCCGGTTCCGACGATCCAAAGAGCGGCGTCGAATCCCGAATCCCTGATTTGGCGGAGCGCCTGAAGGGCGATGTCGATGCCCTTGATCGGGCTCAGCCGTCCGACGCTAAGCAGGATGAAGGGTTCTTTTCCGGGAGTCTTGGCGCGTTCGATGAACGGGATCACGTCGGTCGTGACGGGGGTGCGGATGAGGCGGCCGTGGGGCACGGTGAAGCCCAGGGCTTTTTCCCAGGCCGTCTTGGTGTGCCGGGACACGAACGTCACCGAATCCGCTTCGCGAAAAGCCCTGCGTTCGATGAACGTGGGATTGAGAAACACCGGGGGATTACCCAGGTGCAGTTTCAGGATGGCTTCGGGATACAGACGCCGGAGGACATGGAACGCGGCGGCCATCCAGAAGTAGTCGCCGGCGAACTGCTGGAAGATCTTCGGCGTGCCGTCGATGTGGGCGAGCGCGGTCTCGAACACGCGGGTCAGCCGCCGCACGTTTCGGAAGTGATAAACGAGCTCATCCACGCGCACGGGAACCAGGGTTTTCCAGAAACGGGTGATGCTCTTTTTCGCGGGCCCGGCAGCCCTGCCCGGGTCCCCGGCCCACAGGGGAAGCACGTTGTCCATCGGAACAATTCCGACCCCGGCCGCGCGGAGGCGCGCGATATGCGCGGCGTCGTTCGGGAAGGGCGTGTACGCGTAGGAAATGCGGTAACGGGAAGGATTGAGATTCTCGGAATGGCGTTCTATAACCCGCTCCACTCCGCCGATTCCCTTGGTGACGTTGACGAAGCAGACGTGAACGCGTGTGTCGGTATTGTCCATGATCGAAAGATGTCAGAACTCAACAGTAACGGTGATATGTGCGAAATCAACCCGCAAATTCTGAACCGGGCCGCGAGATGAGCTGGATTTCCTCGCTTGCCCTGAAGACGAGGATTGTGCTGTCGGTCCTGATTCTGATGACGGCCTCGTTCGTCATCAGTTTTGTGGTCCAGCATCATGGCATCGGACTGATGGGCGACACCTCGCATCTGTTTCATTACGGCAGCCAGGCTGGCCTCTCTTCGCTTTCTGTTCACGATGCCCCTCTCTATCCTCTCGTGCTGAGGTTGCACGGACTTTTCGGTCTCACGATCAGGAGTTTCGCGGGGATCCTCGATGCCGTCCTTCTTGCCGCGTTCTCCGCGCTGCTTTTCGTCTTCTTCCATGCGCTGAACAGAACCTGCTGGATTTCACTGGTGTGCGCGACGACGGTTCTCTTCTCGCGGCCGATCCTGTCGGCATTTTCCTATGCCCAGACCGAGGCTCTCTTCCTGCCCCTGGTCCTGGCCCACATGTTCTTCTTCCTCGTGGCGCCCGATCGGAATACGCGGCTGATGATTGCGTGTGCGGGCGCGGCCTGCTTTTTTGCCGTCGCCGCGCGATATGCCGCCGCGTTTCTCCTGCTCGCCGGCGTCGCCTACCTGGCGATGTGGGACCGGCGTTCGCTGCCCCGGTTCATGCGGCATGCCGGCCTCTACAGCGCAACGATTGCCATCCCTCTCGCCGCCTTGCTTTTTTGGAATCACTTCCGTGCCGGCTCGGCGACATCGCGGGTCCTCACGTTTCATTTGCCGGGCGCCGACAAGCTCCAGGAAGGTTTGCTCACGGCCGTGAATTTCTTCCTGCCTTACCAGGTTGCGGAGCGGATGCCCTTGCTGTCGTTTTGTGCCTTGCTGGTCCTGCTGGCGATCAGTGTTGTTATGCTTCGACACCACGGCAACGACCGCGAGCGCCGGTTCGTGCTGATCAGCCTCCTGGGCGCGCTGGCGTACGGAGCCTTCCTTTGCGTTTCCTTGACGTTCTTCGATGACCTGACGCCGTTGGATGAACGGATCCTTGTCCCGTTCGCCCTGTTCCTGGTCCCTCTGCCGGTTTACGCGGCCTGCCTGATGGTCGCGAAGATGCGCGCGGGCCTGTGGAAGATCGCGGGCGCCGGTGTGCTCGCCTACATGATCATGTTCACCGCGTATCGCTCGCTTATGTTCATGGAGTACGCGTACAACGACGGGCTGGGCTATGCGCGGCGCGCGGTTCGGGAATCCGTCTCGCTCCGGGACGCGGTGCGGCTCAGCCGGGACATCAAGGTGTATTCAAACGCACCCGAGGCGGCATCGCTCCTGTACGGCTGCAATGATTTCACGATCATTCCGCACAAGCTGGAGCCGATGTCGCTGAAGCCGCTACCCGGCTACAACGACCAGATGCGGCATCTGCGGGACGAGGTTCAAGCTCATCGCGCCATTGTCGCCCTGTTCTTCTTCAAGCACCGGCCGGAAGTCTGGACGCACTACCTGCCCACCCCGGAGGAAATGCGCGACACGCTGGGGGCGGTGGATATTCATTCCTACAACGACGCGGTGTTCCTGGGTTCGCCGGAAAGCCGCGAGCGGGTTCGGAAATTGCTGGGGGCGGGCGCACAACAGCCATGAACCACGAAACCGAGTATCTCGTTCTTGGAGGAGGGCCCACGGGTCTCGGCGCTGCGTGCCGGCTCCAGGAGAAGAATCTGGACTGGCATCTGCTGGAGGCGGAGAGCGATTTCGGCGGGCTGGCGTCATCGTTTGTGGACGAGAACGGGTTCACGTGGGACCTGGGCGGACACGTCCAGTTTTCACACTACGAAACGTTCGACCGCTACATGGACCTGGCCCTGGGGCGCGACGGCTGGTTCAACCATGAACGCGAAAGCTGGATATGGATGAGAGATCGGTTTGTGCCGTATCCGTTCCAGTACAACATCCACCGGCTGGATCCGAAAGAGCGCGACGTCTGCCTGGCGGGATTGAAGGCCGCGCGCGACCATCAGGCCGGCGCGCATCCGCGGAACTTCGAGGAGTGGATGCTCGCGACGTTCGGTCCGGGCGTGTGCGATCTTTTCATGAAGCCCTACAATTTCAAGGTCTGGGCGCATCCAGCCTCCATGCTCGACTATCACTGGATCGGCGAGCGCGTGGCAGTCCCTGACATCGGCAAGGTCGAGCAGGCCATTCAGACGGGGCGGGACGAGATTTCCTGGGGGCCGAACCGCCTGTTTCATTTTCCGAAGTTTGGAGGTACGGGCGCGGTCTGGCGTTCCATCGGGCGCCGCCTGCCGCGACAGCGGATTTCACTGGGCAGTCCGGTGGAGGCGATCGATGTTGCCGGGAGAGTGGCGACCACAGCCGGCGGCGAGCGCTGGAAGTACCGTTACTTGATCACCTCCATGCCTTTGAATCGCCTGGTTCTCGCGGCACGCGGCGTGGTGCACGACGACGTTGCCGGGAAGCTGTTGTATTCGGCGGCTCACGTCGTCGGTATCGGCGTGGAAGGTCGGCCGCCGGAGCATCTCAAGACCAAGTGCTGGATGTACTTTCCCATGAGCAACAGCCCGTACTACCGGGTCACCGTGTTCAGCAACTACAGCCCGAACAACACGCCCCGGCCGGGTTTTCAGTGGTCGCTCATGGCCGAGGTGGCCGAGAGTTCCTTCAAGCCGGTCAGCCGGGATGCCGTGGCCGACGACGTTGTGCGGGCGTTTCGGGAGGACCGGCTTCTGCCGGCGGAGGGACCGCTCAGTACGAAGACGTACCGGTTCATTCCGATGGGATATCCGACGCCGTTCCTCGGCCGGAATGCGGTCGTGGACCCGATCCTGAGGGCCTTCGAGGCCGTGGGCATTTTCAGCCGCGGCCGGTTTGGCGCATGGAAGTATGAAGTGGCCAACCAGGACCATTGTTTCGCACAGGGGTACGAATGCGTGGAACGCCTTTCCCGGGGCGGCGGAGAAGAACTGGAGCCCACTCTCTTCACACCTTCTCTTGTGAATTCGCGAAGGAATCCGTGATCCAAGGAGCACAATGAACACGCGAATGCTGGTTGAGCAGATGCTGCCGTTGGATGTATGGGCGGACATTCGGAAAGAGATTTCAGCGGAGACACTCGACGATGAAGGCGCCCTGGTCCAATGGCTCCTATCGCCGGCGGGTATTTCTTTCCCCTCCGTGTACCGGTACGTCTCGTACCTGAAATCGATGTCCGAAACGTGCCGGGCGATCGCGGAGATGTACAGCCTCCGGTCCCCGCCGGGATCCGTGGGAACCAAGCAGCACTTGCGGCATCTCGGAACGCTCGAACCCCTGTTCATGGCGAACCACCTCTACCTGCTTTGCGCCTCCGGCGTGAGCGGCGATGTTCTGGAGTGCGGTACGTTCCATGGCTTCTCCGCCTGCTGCTTGAGCCACGCCTGCGCGCGTCTCGGGCGGACGCTGCACGTCGCGGACAGCTTCGAGGGCCTTCCGCCCGCCACGCCCGGCCAGGAGAGATACCGGCAGGGCGATTACGCGGCCTCCCTGGAAAGTGTCCGCGAAAACATGGCCGCGCTCGGTGTGCCGGCGGCGGTGAAGTACATCAAAGGCTGGTACGCGGACTCGCTAAAGACGTTCCGCGATCCGCTTTGCCTGATGTGGGTGGATGTGGACCTTTACGAGTCGGCCCGGGATGTCATGGAGAATGTTTTCGGCAGGCTCGACCGGCGCGGCATCATCTTCTGCCACGAATTCACGCACTTCAATCGCCGGCCTCCCGAGGAGAACGAACGGGTCCCGCCGAAAGCCGTGTTCGAAGCGTTCCGCCGGGCACAGCTTTCAGCGCGATCGGCGGTTCTTGCGGATTACTTCGGCGCGATCGGGTTCGAGGAGTCCGCGCGGTGGGACGGCCTGCGCCTGCTGCCGTTCCTTGCGGACGCGCTCGATCGGATGGACGACCGCCACCGCCGCTACGATGAGCTCAACAATTGCCGGACCGTGCGGGTTGC
>CALMZY010000120.1 GCA_937870865.1 uncultured Lentisphaerota bacterium
GCGCCGACGGCGCGGCACGCCTTCAGGGTCCGGTCCAGCAACTCCGGGAGATTCGACTCCTCGTTGTAGATCGGAATGACGACGGAGAAATTCCGGGGCCGGCTCACGGCGTCCTCCCCGCCCTGACAACATCCTTGATGGCCAGGACGACATCGCGAACGTCGTTCGCGGTCATGCCAGGGAACAACGGCAGCGACATGATCCGGTCCGAAGCCCGTTCCGTTTCCGGCAGAGAGCCCCGTGGGTACCGGCCCTGCTTCGCGTAGTATTCGTGCAGGTGCGCGGCCCTGAAATGAATACCGACGCCGATGTTGCGCGCCTTCAGCTGATCCACGAACTCGTCGCGCGACATCCCCGCCCGGTCGATATCCACCTGCACGATGTACAGGTGATGAGTGTGCTTGTGCGGATAGGCCGGACGCCCGATGGGACGGACCTCTTCAACGCTCTTGAACAACTCGTCGTAAATCGCGACCAGCTCCTTGCGCCGTTCGTTGAAGCGGTCCAGTTTCTCGAGCTGGGTCAGTCCGAGCGATGCCTGGATGTCGGTCAGGTTGTATTTGAAGCCCGGCTCGGTGACCTCCATCACCACGCTGCCCTTGCGCGAGTATCTCTGCCACGCGTCCTTCGCCAGGCCGTGGAACTTCAACCGGCGAACGCGGTCAACCAGTTCCTGGTCCTCGGAAACCACCATGCCTCCCTCGCCCGTGGTCATGTTCTTGATCGGATGGAAGCTGAAGATGGACAAGCCCGTTTTTCCGACCCGCTGGCCTTTGTATTCCGTACCCGCAGCATGCGCAGCATCCTCGATCAGCACGATGTTGTGCTTCTTCGCGAGTTCGCGGATCGGGTCCATATCCGCCGGTGCGCCCGCGTAATGAACGGGAACCATCGCGCGCGTGCGCTTGCTGATCAACGGCGCGATCCGATCGGCCGTGATCATCAGGGTGGACCGATCGATATCCACAAACACGGGCCTGGCGCCGCACAGTTCGATCATGTTCACCGTGGATACCCAGGTCATCGAACTGGTGATCACCTCGTCGCCGGGCTTGAGGCCGAGCGCGAGAAGAACCAAGTGCATCCCGGCCGTGGCGGACGTCAGGGCACAGGCGTGCGGAGCGCCGACGTAGGCGGCAAACGCCTTCTCAAACGCGTCGCATTTCGGGCCTGTCGTGATCCAGCCGGACTTGAGGACCTCAATGACCCCGCTGATGTCCTTTTCGTCGATGCCGGGCAAAGAAAACGGCAGGAACGTTTTTCGTGTAAATTCTTGCAAGTTCTTCCCCCTCAAAGCTTCGGCATTGTGGGCGGAATGCCCTGCCGTGGCAAGTTTGGAATTCGGACAGAACCCGTCATTATCCCGAATCAGCAGCTTGCCCTGTCCGAATCCTCCGATTACTCTCCCTCATACCATGGTTCACGAAAACCACATGCAAACTTCTTCCGGCGCGAGTCGCGGGCATCCCTGGCTTTGGGTCCTCCTGCTTCTATCCGCGGCGTTCCTGGTCTTTCTTTTCTATCGTGGGTTGATTGATCCCGATGAAGGCCGCTATTCCGAAATCCCCCGCGAGATGGTATCGAGCGGGAAATGGATGGAAATGCGCCTGCTGGGAGTCCGTTATTACGAGAAACCGCCCCTCGCCTATTGGATCACCGCAATCCCCATTCAACTGTTCGGGTGCAAAGATTGGGCTGTACGGATACCGCTTCTGCCGGCCGCACTGGCGTTGGCTCTCGCCGGATTCCTGATCACCTTGCGGGGCTGGGGACGCGAACAGGGATTCGCGGCAACGTTCATCGCCACAACCGTCTTCGGGCTGTTCTTTGCCATGTCCATGGCCATCCCGGACAGCTACCTCAGTCTCTGGTTCGCGGCAACGTGCGCTCTTCTCTTCTACGCGTTTGCCCCGAACGCCGAAACATTCCGGCGCTGGGCTTGTATTCTCGGCGCCGCTTTTTTTGTGTTTCTGGGCACAATGACGAAGGGCATCATTGCCGTAGTCCTTCCCGCCGGCATTCTTTTTTTCTGGCTGCTCTGGGAACGCCGCATGAAAGTCCTGTGGACGATCCCGACACTTGCCGCCGTATTCTTCTTTGTGGCGCTGATCGTCCCCGTGGTATGGCAGCTCGAGAAGCACAACCCCGGCTTCACGAAGTTCTTTTTCGTGGACGAACACCTGTCTCGATTCACCGGCACGCGCGCCGAACAGGTACACGATGAACCCCCGTGGTTTTTTCTGACAACGTTGCCGCTCCTGCTCGTGCCTTGGACGCTCTTCCTGTTTCGAACCATTCGCACGATGATTGCGAAACGGGTGCTGAGCTACGACACCGTGTCGCGCTTCCTTCTGGTCTGGGTCGTGGTCGTGATCGGATTTTTCAGCGCCAGCTCCGGCAAGCTCATGTCCTATATCATGCCCTCGCTCCTGCCACTCGGCCTCCTCATCGGGCGATGGGGTGTTGCCGAGCCTCTTGATGGAACCCGTGCAGACCACCGACTGTGGATGCTTGGCTTCATCCCCTTGTTGATCATCGTTTTCCTCCTGCCAGTCGCGTGGATGTTGGGATGGCTTGGTTTCTTCTCGGGAAGTCTTGCGGTCCCCAGCCTCCTCAGCGCCTTGCCGATCCTGCTGGCAGTGATCGTCGCGGTCATCATTCTTTCCAGAGGATCCCATGCGTTCGCCGACGCAGGCATTCTGGTTGCCGTGTTCTATATCAGCATGGCTATTCTTCTGAGCCCGCTCGCGGGCAAAGATTTGAACGCAAAACTGTATCGCAACTCTGCGATCACATTCAGAGAGCTGGCGTCACAGCTTCGACCGGACGACCGCGTGGTGATGATGTACCACTACAAGCCATCGGTCGCGTTCTACACTCAACAGATTCCCGTGTTGTACATTCTGGACAATGAAATGCGTTACGGCATGGATGCCGAACCCGGGCTGTTGACGAGGGCAGCGAACCGCGATGAGCTTGTCGCTCTGATCGGTCGCGGGACCGGACGATGGTTCGGCGTAGTGGAACACGATGACATGGACCATTTCGTAGAGAACGGATTCGACACGAACGCGCCGGTTCTGACATCGAACAGTGACCTGAAGATCGTCGACCTTTCAGCGGGTCAACGCTGAACGGCGACCCAACCTTCACGACCCGGGACGCTCCCCCTCTCCATGCGACCCACCGGAATCCCATCCGCCGCCGGCACCAGGCTGCCCAACGTCGCGAAATTCGCACCCACCGCCCTGGCCCGCCGAATGAAATCGCGGAACATGTCCAGGCACACCCGTCCCTCTACCTCCGCGTGAACCGTCAGGACGTTCAGCGCACCGGCCTTCAGTTGCCCAAGGATGAAGTCGTTATACGCCGCCGCGGTGACGCCATCCCGCCCCACAACCTCGTCATACGTCGGAAGCGTCACGGGCACCTGCGGCTGAAGCCCCGCGCGCCCTTCAACCAAGGGCCGGAACACGCTGCCGCCGCGGCAGTCGCTGTTGTAGGCAAAGGGAAGCTTCTCCTTCTCGCTCAGCACCGTTTCGTCGCACTTCCACGCTGGCGCGGCAGAACAGGTGATGGGCGCGCCGAGTATTCCGGTCAGCGTTTCGTAGCCCTTTTGGAGATGTCCCCTGATGAAGAGCTGATCGGCTGTCCCGATCCTCTTCTGCCACGAGTAATGATCCCACGCGTGGAGTCCTATCTCATGGCCGGCGTTCGCCGCATCCCGCATCACCGACGCCAGCTTTGCCATGGACGGCCCCGGACCGAACGTTCCGCACAGGAGAATGTCCCAGCCGTACAGCGATGCCGCCCGGCTGCGGATCATCTTCACGAGAAACTCCGGCTTCAGCAGGCGCCAGAGATGACGGCCCATGTTGTCC
>CALMZY010000121.1 GCA_937870865.1 uncultured Lentisphaerota bacterium
AAATCCGCGGTTCATCTTCGCCGTTATGAATCACCCCCACGACTACGAACCACGCGAAAAGATGCGGGTGATGGGCCGGCCCTGCATTTTGTGGACGGGGTGCTTGGGGCGTTCCTACGTCCCGCGCAGATTGCGAACCAGGGCGCGCAGTTCGTCGTAGGCGGAGGGCGACATCTGTGTGGGCCGGCTCAGAAGCGGATCGGCCAGTTTCAAAGCCTCGTTCTTCATCCCCTTGCGCTCATAGAGCTGTGCCATATGCAGGATGATCTCCGGATGGCCCGCCTGCATGCCCAGGGCGGTCTGGAACGCCTCCTGCGCCTGATCAAGCTGGCCCATTTTCATCCGGATGACTCCCAACGTGTCCCAGTAGAACGGCGCCAACCGGTCCACTTCGATCGCCTTGTTGACGAAGGACAGCGCCTCGTCGTACTGACCGCGCGCCTGCAAAATCCACGCCAGATCGTTCATGGCCTGGGGGAACTGCCGTTCTTCCAGGCACGTCCGGTACGAGGACTCCGCCAGGACCGTGTCGCCGCGCGCAAACTGGATGGTTCCAAGGATGTAGTTCGCAAACGCGTTCCGAGGATCGATTTTGAGCAGTCGCTCGATATTCAGTTCCGCCGACTCGCGTTTCGCCTCCTCCACGTCCAGTTCCAGCAGACGCTCCAGCGCGTAGGTGTTGTTCGGGCTGGCTCGGACAAGCCGGTCGAGATAGCCGCGCGCGCCCTTGCGATCGCCGCGCGAGCGCGCCACTTCCGCAAGCGTCAGGAGAATCTGCGGGGGCGCCGATTCGGCGGCGGCCAGGGTGCTCGTCGCGCGATCCACCACCTTCTTGTCCTTGGCCACCAGGGCAAGCATCGTCCAGGCGCGCAGGTTCTTCGGCTGGTCGGCCACCACTTTCAACAGGATCTCCGTCGCGGCTTCCGTATTGCCTTCCAGGGCATTCAGCTTGGCGTCTTCCACGTCCACGTACCCCGCGGGAGCCCCCATCTGCCGGAGGTGATCGATAGACGACGCGGCGGTTGTGAAATCCTTTTTGCGCAGGGCTATCCGCAGTTTTCCGGCCAGCGCGCTGAGGTTGTCCGGCGATTTCTCGAGGACGGCGTCGTAAAGGCTTTCGCTTTCGTCGTTCATGTCCTGCATCAGGTAGAACGACGCCATGGTGAGATCGGCCCGCTCGCTCCCGGCGCCCAGCCGCACCGCTTTCTGAATTTCGCGTATGCCCACGCCCGGCTTGCCCGTCATGGCCCATGCCATGCCCCGCGCGCTGAACGCCTCGGGCGCCCGGACGTAACCGCAGCTCTGCGCCAGCGTCCAAAGGTTCAGGCGGCCGCGGATGGTCTTCATCATCTTCTCGAACTCGGTCTGCAGGTCCTTGAGCTCCGGCTGTTTCTCCCGCTGGGCCAGCGACAGCAGGTTCAGCAGGGCGCTGATGTTGTTGGTGTCCAAGCTCCGCGCCGCGCGGTACGACTCAACCGCCAGGTCGCTCCGGTTCTCATCCTCCATCAGCACGCCGAGGTTGTTCGCGAGCTTGCTGATGTGATTCAGCGTCCAGCGCGCCCACGGCTGGATCGGCGTGTTCTTCCCGCCGGCCCTTTTCAGCCTGGGCGCGTAGTCGTTCCAGAACGCCTGGTGCTCCTTGAAAAGGGCTTCCGCGTTTGTCGGCGCGCCGTTGGTCGCGCCCGCGAAAAGCACCTTCTGCGGAACAGGCGTATAGCCGTTCATGAACCAAAGGTCGGGCTGATCGAGAACGGCAATCCGGTCATGCGCGGACGGATCCTTGGAAAGCCACTCGGTGATCAACGGCATGATTCCAACCTGGACAAGGCCCTGCAGGCGGGGATCGTCATACAACGTCGCGATGTACTTCCGGTAGGACTTCGTGGCCGCGCGGCTCATGTTGAGCAGCTTGATATCCTTCCCCTGCTCACGCGCCTTCAGGAGAAGAACGTCGTCGAGAACGCCGTTGCTGATGAACCAGTCCCTCGGGCCCATGGCCTGCAGGACCTCGGAGGCAAACCGGTTGACGACTCCCGCCGTGCGGCCGTTGGCGCCCCGCGCATTCAGCGCTCCGCCGAGGAGCACAATCGCGAGAAGGACGGGCACGTAGATCGTCGAAGCCAGCGCCTTCAAGGTCGCGGGGCCGTGCGCCTCGAAACGGCTCCTCTGCCCGAAAAAGATGTACCAGTAGCCGGCCAGGTAGCCGGTCCACATGGCGATGAAGACATACGGCATGATCAGCAAGGGCCGCATCCCGAGCAGGGGCCACGGGGCGAGGCCCATGTTATAGATGATGAGGATGGCCAGGGCCGAGAGCAACGCGTGGAGGAAGTTCGAGCCCGCCACGGCGCTGCGCGTCATCGCCCGCTTGGGCGACACCACCACGACGATCCACGGGAGGATGCTCAGCAGGAAGACAAGGAGCCAGCCCACCTGCGGGAGGCTGTACCGGATTGTGAGATACTGGTCCCGCAGAACGTAAAACAGAACCTCGTGCAGGCCGCGGAATTCGCGCCACTCGAACGCGGGCGACCAGCGGTATTGGATGGCGCCGAGGATGTAGGGCAGAAGCCCGGCCACGGACAGGAGAATGCCGACGAGGATCGGCTTGATCATTTTCCGCGCATCCCGGACAGCGCACCAGATCGCATAGAGAACGGCCAGCGCATATACCGGGCTCAACACGATGAACGTCGGGAACTCCGTCGCCCCCAGCCCGTAGAGG
>CALMZY010000122.1 GCA_937870865.1 uncultured Lentisphaerota bacterium
AGGAAGAACACGTCTGGCTTGGGAGTAACCGTGTCGTCCACGCCCCACTCCCTAGCCCACTCCTCGAGAGGTTCGGACTCCAAGTAGGCTGCTTCATCACGCGCGAGTTCAGCCTTGCGGCGAACATCGTTCCCACACCCGAGGACTAAGAAACCAAGAAGAACAGCCAGAAGAGGAAGTCGAAGTCCCATACGCGAATCACTCATGCGCCCCCCATCGCGATCTACTTCATCAGCCAGTTCTTCACGTAATCGGCGACGCCATGTTCAAGCGATGTGAATTCGTCTTCGTAGCCCGCATCGCGTAGTTTGGCCATGTCCGCTTCGGTGCGATACTGGTACTTGGCGTGCAGGGATTCCGGCATGTCGATGTACGCGATCTTCGGCTCCATGCCCATGGCTTTGAACGTGGCCTTGACGAGGTCGTTCCACGTCCGCGCCTTGCCGGTCCCGCAATTGAAGAGTCCGCTCACATCCGCCTGGTCATGCAGGAAGAGGGTCACGGCGACCGCGTCCTTCACATAGACGAAGTCGCGCAACTGCTCGCCGTCCTTGTATTCCGGCTTGTACGACTTGAAGAGCTTGACCTCCCCGGTCTCGCGAATCTGGTGGTACGCCTTGTTGATGACCGAGCGCATGTCGCCTTTGTGATCCTCGCGCGGGCCGTACACGTTGAAGTACTTCAAGCCCGCGATCCGATCGAACAACCCGTGCCGCATCGCCCACAGATCGAACATCTGCTTCGAGTAGCCGTACATGTTCAGCGGCGTGAGCGTCGGGGTCACGTCGTCCGAAGCGGACTCCCCCAACGAGCCATCCCCGTACGTCGCCGCGCTGGAGGCGTAGATGAACCGGATGTCGTGATGCATGCACCACTCGCAAAGCTCGCGCGTGAAACGGTAGTTGTTCTCTACCAAATGGCTCGCGTTCTTCTCCGTGGTCGAACTGTTCGCGCCCAGGTGGAACACCGTGTCCACCTTCCCCAGCGAGTCGTTGCGCAGTGCGAAAAGGAAGTCATCCTTCTCCCAGTAGTCCTGAAACTCGAGGCCCACGAGGTTTTTCCATTTCTCGTCCGCCCCGAGTTCGTCGACCGCGAGGATGTCCGAATCGCCGCGCGCGTTCAGCGCGGCCACGAGATTGCTGCCGATGAACCCCGCCGCGCCCGTCACAATGAATTTATCGCTCATGTTCCACCCATCTTGAAATCGTACTCGTCCTCGCGCTCGTCCTCGTACTCGATCATCCGATCTGTTGCGTACGATGCCGGGCACTCCTTCACTCTGTCAGAACTCGAAAACATGTCCACCAACTTCGTGAGCATTGAAACGATTCGAAGGAGCAGTTGTTTCCCTTCATGCATTCGATCGGCGCTGCTGAGGCCTTTGGCCACCGTCGCGTCGAGACAAGCCGCACACTCTGTTGCCGAGCCGCGGGCATCGTCAAAGAATTTCGCCCGGCTACGACTCTGTCGCTTGCCGTTCCCCTCTGCCGTGTTCAGCAACATGGAAAGACTCGCCCGATCCAACTGATCTCCGACTTCAGCCGACGAGGCAGAAGGAACAGCCCGAAGCTCATCCAAGCATGGCGCCAACCAAGTGATGAACTGTAGTTCAACCTGGTACACGTCCAGTTTCTCATGGTCAAACTGAGGTTTCATGCCGTCAATTTCGAGGACGAGAACGAGTACGACGACGAGGACGATTGCCCATCAGAATCTTCTGAATTACTCCCGTGGTCGATCGGCCCTCTACCATCTTCGCCAGCACCACTTTGCCGCCGTTCTTCTCAACAACATCACGGCCGCTGACGTAGTGCGCCCAGTCCGCGCCCTTCACAAGGACATTGGGCAACAGTTCGGCGATCAGTTTCGCCGGCTCATCCTCGTTGAAGATAACGACGTAGTCGACGCACTCCAGCGCGGCCAGTACCTTCGCCCGGTCTGCCTGCTTGTTGATCGGGCGCTTGTCGCCCTTGTAGCGGCGGACCGATGAGTCGGAGTTAAGCCCCACGACCAGAACATCGCCCTGCTTTCGCGCGAACTCGAGATACGTGACGTGCCCGGCGTGCAGGATGTCGAACGCGCCGTTGGTGAAGACGACCTTCTTGCGGGCCTTCTTCAGACGCCGTGCGATTCCCCTCATTGCCGCACGATTCACGATTTTGGATGCTTTTGAACGCACACTGCCTCCGCTTGCCGTTCTTTGTGCTGCTGGGCGCTGGGTACTTGGTGCTTGGTGCGTTGTGCTTGGTGCTTGGTCAACGAAGCACCAGGCACTAGGCACCATGCACTAGAACATATTCTCAGCAATCGCTTTCCCAAACTCGCTGCACTTCACTTCCTTCGCGCCTTCCATCAGACGCGCGAAGTCGTACGTGACGACCTTGCTCTCGATCGTCTTCTCCACGCCCTTCACAATGAGGTCGGCCGCCTCGGTCCAGCCCATGTACCGGAACATCATCTCGCCGGACAGGATCAGCGACCCCGGATTGACCTTGTCCAGGTTCGCGTACTTCGGGGCCGTGCCGTGCGTGGCCTCGAAGACCGCGGCGCCGGTGTCGTAGTTGATATTTGCGCCCGGGGCGATCCCGATCCCGCCGACGCAGGCTGCGAGCGCGTCGGAAATGTAGTCGCCGTTGAGATTGAGCGTGGCGATGACCGAGTACTCCGCGGGGCGCGTCAGGATCTGCTGAAGGAACGCGTCGGCAATGACGTCCTTCACGGTCATGTCGCCTTTCGGGCCCTTGATCTTCATCCACGGCCCTTTCTCGATCAATTCCGCGCCGAACTGGTCGCGCGCGACTTCATAGCCCCAGTCGCGGAACGCGCCCTCGGTGAACTTCATAATGTTGCCCTTGTGGACCAGCGTCACCGACTTCCGCCCGTTGTCGATCGCGTACCGGATTGCCGCTTTCACGAGCCGGCTTGTGCCTTCTTGCGAGACCGGTTTGATGCCGATGCCGGACGATTCCGGGAACCGGATCTTCTTCACGCCCATTTCCTTCTGAAGAAACTGGACGATCTTTTTCACCTCGGGCGTTCCGGCCGCCCACTCCACGCCGGCATAGATGTCCTCAGTGTTCTCGCGGAAGATCACCATGTCGGTCAGCTCCGGCCGCTTGACCGGCGACGGAACGCCCTGGAACCATCGGACCGGGCGCAGGCACACGTACAAATCAAGCTCCTGCCTCAACGCAACGTTCAAACTCCGGACACCGCCGCCGACAGGCGTCGTGAGTGGGCCCTTGATAGAGACCAGGAACTGCCGGCACGCTTCGAGCGTCTCGGACGGCAGCCAGACGGGTTTCCCGTAGACCACGTTCGCTTTCTCGCCGGCATAGATCTCCATCCACTCGACTTTGCGCTTGCCGCCGTAAGCCTTCTCCACCGCTGCGTTCCATACGATCATCGCCGCGCGCGTGATATCCGGGCCGGTGCCGTCGCCCTCGATATACGGGATAATCGGATGGTCCGGGACGTGCAGTTTCCCGCCGTGCCCCATGGTTATGGGCGCTCCACCCGACGGAATTTTCACTTTTTCATAGCTCATGGTGTTTCAACACTCTCTTTCAAATCAGGTTTGCCAGTAATACCAGAATCCTCCAATCCTTGGAAATTTCTTTCACAGGATTTCCGGCCCTTGGAAAGACCCCCATTCCCCGTAAATGAGGGTCGACCGGGCTTGACCCGGCTGGCGCGGTGGTGTTTATAATTGCACGGGTAAAGGGCGGGGCATCATGTCGCCACACGCAACTCCATCTGACGAGGCGCAGCGACTCTCGGAGCTTCGGCGCTACGAGATTCTCGACACACCTCCTGAACCTGCTTTTGACCGCATCGCCGCCATCGCGGCAAGTTCATTCCAGGTCCCCATGTCTGCCATCAGCCTCGTGGACCAGGATCGCATTTGGTTCAAGGCGCGGCACGGCACGCAGATGACGGAAGCCGCGCGCGATGGAGGCCTGTGCACGATCGCCATCGAGGGCTCGGACGTCTTTGTCGTGCCCGATACCGCGAAAGATTCCCGGACGAGAAACCATCCGATGGTCCGCGCCAAGGACGGAATCCGGTTCTACGCGGCGGCTCCGTTGAGGACGAAGCAGGGGCTCAACATCGGTGCGATGTGCATTTTCGACACCACGCCGCGCGAGCTTTCCGAAACACAGCGTGCGGCCTTGAAGAGCCTTGCGGCGATCGTCATGGACCAACTCGAATTTCGCCTGGCCAAGAAGGCCTTGGAAAAAGCGGCAGCGGACGAGGCCCTGATCGAGGAGCGTAAACTGTTCATGGGCGGTCTGACGGTGGTCTTCAAATGGAAAGCGGTGGAGGGCTGGCCGGTCGAGTATGTCTCCCCGAATATCGAACAGTTTGGATACGAGCCGGAGGATCTGCTGAGCGGCAAGGTGCCCTACGGCTCCATCGTGCATCCCGACGATCTTCCCCGGGTGGCCGAGGAAGTGGCGAGACACAGTGAAGCGGGCGAGGCATCCTTCGAGCAGGAATACCGAATTCTGACCAAAGGCGGCGAGGTGCGCTGGGTGTACGACTTCACGCGCGTGATCAGGGACGATGGAGGGAAGATCACCCATTTCCACGGGTATTTGCTCGACGAGACGGCCCGGAAACGCGCCGAGGAGGCCCTGAAGGAATCGTGGGCGAAGTACGAGGCGGTGGTCGAGGCGTTCGACGGCCAGATTTACATCTGCTCCCCGGACTACAAGCTCGAGTTCATGAACAAGCGGCTCATCGAGCACGTCGGCGGCAAACCGATCGGCGAGGACTGCTACAAGATCCTGCACCATCGCGACAACGTATGCCCCTGGTGTGTCGGCGAGAACGTCCTTCGCGGCCAAACAGTCCGCTGGGAAGTTCTCAACCCCAAGGACAATCGCTGGTACTACGTGCTGAACACGCCCATCACCCACCCCGACGGCCGCGTTTCGAAAATGGCCATGATCATGGACATCACGGAGCGCAAGCAGGCGGAGGAGCAACTCAAGCGACGCGAAGCCATTCTTGAGGCCGTCGCCTTCGCGTCGGAACAGTTCATGAAGAAGCCGGCGTGGGAGCAATGCGCCCCGGATGTGCTGGCGGTCCTGGGACAAGCCACGCTGGTCAGCCGTGTTTATATCTTCGAGAACCGGACCATCAGCGGCGGGGACACGATCGCGACCCGGAAATTCGAGTGGACCGGCGCGGGGGTCGCCTCCCTGATGTACACGCCGGACCTGCACGAGTTGTCCCTTCGATCGCGCGGGTTCGGCCGATGGATCGATGTCATGAGCCGGGCCCATGTGATTGACGGGCACGTCCGGGAATTTCCCGAAGCGGAGCGCACGCTCCTGACGAAGGCCGATGTTCGTTCGGTGCTGATCGTCCCCATCTTCATTGAACAACAGTGGTGGGGCTTTATCGGGTTCGACTCGTGCTCCGTGGAGCGGGATTGGTCAACGGCCGAAATCGATGCGCTGAAAACAGCGGCGGGCCTGTTGGGCGCGGCCATCCAGCAGCGCCGTTCCGATGACGCGCTTCGAACCAGCGAGAAGCGCAACCGCGTCATCCTCGACGCCATCCCGGATCTCATGTTCCGCATCAGCAAGGCCGGCGTCATTCTCGACTGCAAGGCGGAGAAGCAATCAGACCTGGTGGCTCCGCCGGACCAGATCATCGGGAAGTGCATCCTCGACTACCTCCCCGCAAAAGTCGCCCAGCAGGGCATGCATTACATTGCGCAGACGCTGGCCACCGGCAAGAAACAGGACTACGAATACGAGCTGTTGCTTGGCGGCAAGGTCAAGACCTTCGAATGCCGGATGGTCGTCAGCGGCGAGAACGAGGTGCTCTCGATCGTGAGGGACATCACGGAACGCAAGGAGGCCGAAGCCCAGCTGACCAAGCTCTCCCGCGCCGTGGAACAGACCGCGGACAGCGTGCTGATCACGGACAAGAGCGGGATCATCGAGTATGTAAACCCGGCCTTCGAGAAACTGACCGGCTACACACGACACGAGGTCGTCGGGAGAACGCCCTCCTTCCTGAAGTCGGGCAAGCACCCGGCCGAGTTCTATGAGCGGCTTTGGAAGACCATCACCGCCGGAGACGTGTTCCACGCCGATTTCGTCAACCGGCGAAAGAACGGCGAGCACTACTACCTGGGCGCCACGATCACCCCGATCAAGGATGCCTCGGGACAGGTCACGCATTTCATCTCCACCGCCCGCGATATCACCGAGTGGATTTCCTCCCAGGAGGCTCTCAAAGAATCCGAACAGCGGCTGGCGGACATCATCAACTTCCTGCCGGACGCCACGTTCGCCATCGATCGCAACGGAAACATCATCGCCTGGAATCGGGCCGTCGAAACGATGACGGGCGTGCCGGCCTCGGACATGCTCGGCAAGGGAAACTACGAATACAGCGTTCCTTTCTACGGCAAGCGGCAGCCGACACTGGTCGACCTCGTGTTCAAGCCCAACCCGGAGATCGCCAAGAAGTACTCGTACGTGGAGAAGGTTCGCGACAGCCTCATCGCCGAAGCGGTCCTGCCGCGCGTCGGGACGAACGGCATCTGCGTGTGGATCACCGCCACCCCGCTCTACAACGCCAAGGGCGAAGTGTCGGGCGCCATCGAATCCATGCGTGACATCACCGACCGGAAACACGCCGAGGACGCGATCCGGAAACTGGCGGCCTTTCCCCGGTTCAATCCGAACCCGGTCCTGGAATTCACTGCGGACGGCACGCTCTGCTACTTCAACCAGGCGGCCAAGGAACTGTCGATGTCGTTCGGCCGCGAAAACCCCCGCGACATCCTGCCTCCCGAGGCCGCCGAGTTCGTCCGGGCATGCCTGGAAACGAAACAGTCGCGCCAACGGGTCGAGGTCAACATCGCCGACCGGACGATCTCGTGGTCCTTCTACCCGATTCTCGAAAGCCAGACGGTTCATGCCTACGGCGTGGACATCACGGAGCGTCTCAACCTCGAATCCCAGATGAGGCATTTGCAGAAGATGGAGGCGGTGGGACGCCTGGCCGGCGGCGTGGCGCACGACTTCAACAATATTCTAACGGCCATCCTGGGCTACTCGAGCATGCTGCTCCTGGAAAAGAACCTCGAACCCGGCGTGGTCGAACAACTGCAGGAAATTTCCAGGGCCGCGGAAAAGGCATCGCAGTTAACCCGCCAACTGCTGACGTTCAGCCGGAAGCAGATGATCCAGCCGAAGGTGATGGACCTGAATGAGACGTTGAAAGGTCTCAACAGCATGCTTCAGCGGATCATCGGGGAGGACATTGTCCTGCAGTTCAGCGTGCAAAAGGAGCCCGCCACGATTCGAGCGGACCAGTCGATGCTGGAGCAGGTGCTGGTCAACCTCGTCGTCAACGCGCGCGACGCCATGCCGAAGGGAGGGAAGATCACCATTTCGACGGAGACGGTCGACGTCGCCGCGGAGCACGTCAAGAAGAACCCGGAAGCACGGCAGGGCCGGTTCATCTGCCTGCACGTGACCGATACCGGCGTCGGCATGAACAAGGACGTGCAGGCGCGGATATTCGAGCCGTTCTTCACGACCAAGGAGCGGGGCAAGGGTACGGGCCTCGGCCTGGCCACGGCGTACGGGATCATCAAGCAGCATGAAGGATGGATCGAAGTCTCCAGCGAAGAGAGACAGGGCGCGATGTTCAACATCTACCTGCCGCTGTACAGCGGTCCGCCGCAGGTCGAGGTGAAGCAGGAAAGGCAACTGCCGGTGCAGGGCGGGAATGAAACGATCCTGGTGGTCGAGGACGAGCCCTCGGTTCGCATCCTGGCCTGCAGCATTCTCACCCAATATGGATATCACGTGCTCGAAGCCGGATCCGGGGCCGAGGGATTGTTGATCTGGGAAAAACACGCGGCCAAGATCGACCTGCTGCTGACGGATGTGGTCATGCCCGGCGGGATCACGGGCGGAGAACTTGCCGAACACCTGTGGACCAAGAAATCGGATCTCAAGGTGCTGCTGACCAGCGGCTACCATCTCGAGGCCCTGCGCCAGAAATTCGCTTTCCACAAGGGAATCCGATTCCTGCCGAAACCGTTCTCCCCGGAAAAACTGGCGAGGCTGGTTCGCGAATGCCTTGACACCTGAACCTTCATGGAATCGAAACCCGCCATCGTCTGGTTCCGGCGCGACCTGCGCACAGCCGACAACCCGGCCCTGATCGCTGCCTGCAGACACGGTTCCGTGGTGCCTGTCTTCATCTCGGCCCCCGGAGAGGATGAACGCTGGGCTCCCGGCGCCGCGTCCCGCTGGTGGCTGCACCATTCCCTCTCGGCGCTCGACAACAGCCTGCGGGCGGCGGGATCGCGCTTGATCGTTCGCCGCGGTCCAACGATGGATACGCTTCTCGCGCTCATCCGCGAAACCGACGCCGGAAGCGTATACTGGAACCGCCTCTACGAATCCGCGGCGCTGAAGCGCGACGCGCAGGTAAAAGAGTCGTTGAGGAAATCCGGCCTCCAGGCCGAGTCATTCAATTCGGCCCTGCTGCATGAGCCTTGGACTCTGAAGAACCGCCAGGGAAAACCTTTTCAGGTTTTCACTCCATATTGGAAAACGTGCCAGGAACAGGGCGAGCCGGGACGACCGGCCCCCGAACCCCGATCCATCCCCTCCCCGGCCCGCTGGCCGAAGTCGATGAATCTGCGCGAACTCGCACTGCTTCCCAAGATCGGCTGGGCGGACGGATTTTCCAAGGTTTGGAATCCCGGCGAAGCGGGCGCCCGGCGCAAGCTAAAGAATTTCATCGAAGACGCCCTGGCAGATTACCCGAAGGCCAGAGACATCCCGCATGAGGCCGGGACATCCAGGCTCTCGCCGCACCTCCATTTCGGCGAGATCGGGCCACGCCAGGTATGGAGCGCCATCCAGGACGAGGCGCGAACATCAGCCCCACAAGTCCAGTCGGCCGCGGGCGCGTTCCTGCGCCAGCTGGGCTGGCGGGAATTCGCTCATCATCTCCTGTATCACTTCCCGTTCACGCCTGCGCGGCCTCTTCGCGCGCAGTTCGAAAAGTTTCCCTGGGCCCGGAACGCGAAATTTCTGAAGGCGTGGCAGAAGGGACAAACCGGCTATCCGATCATCGACGCGGGCCTGCGCGAGCTGTGGAGCACCGGATGGATGCACAACCGGGTACGCATGATCGTGGCGTCGTTTCTCGTGAAGGATCTTCTGCTCTCGTGGACCGAAGGCGCCGCGTGGTTCTGGGATACGCTGGTGGACGCCGACCTCGCGAACAACACCCTCGGGTGGCAGTGGGCCGGGGGCTGCGGGGCGGATGCCGCACCTTACTTCCGCATCTTCAACCCCGTTCTCCAGGGCGGGAAGTTCGACCCCGACGGCACCTACGTCACCCGCTGGATACCGGAACTGAAGGCCTTGCCCGCGAAATGGGTGCACCAGCCGTGGGAAGCCCCGCGGGACGCCCTGAGGAAGACCGGCTATCCCCCGCCCCTGGTCGAGCACGGCGCCGCGCGCGACCGCGCCCTCGAAGCGTTCAGCTTCATCCGGGAGCGATAACGCGCGGGAAACAGAAATCTTTTGCAAACCTCACACAATCCTAACAGAATCCCGGGAGTATCGGCGTGTTGACAAGAGGATCATTCAACATGGCGAAGGAACATATTCTGGTCGTGGAGGACGAGGAGGATATCCAGGAACTCGTCCGGTACAACCTCGCGAAGGAGGGCTACCGCGTGACCCAGTCCCTGACCGGCGAGGACGGGTTCAAGACCGCGAAGACCGCCCATCCGGATTTGATTCTCCTGGACTTGATGCTGCCCGGCCTGGACGGGCTCGAAGTCTGCCGGCATTTGAAGGCCGATCCAAAAACAAGCCACACGCCCATCATCATGCTGACGGCCAAAGGCGAGGAATCGGATGTCGTCACCGGCCTCGAACTCGGCGCCGACGACTACATGACGAAGCCGTTCAGTCCCAAGGTTCTCATCGCCCGAATGCGGGCCGTGCTCCGCCGGAAGGCCAAGGCGTCCGCCGACGAGGAGGCGCCCCTCAAGGCGAGGGAGATCGTCATTCATCCCGGGCGTCACGAAGTGCTCGTCAAAGGCAAGATCGTGAATCTCACGTTTACGGAGTTTCAGCTTCTGCACTTCCTGGCCAGGCGTCCGGGCTGGGTCTTCACCCGCCAGCAGATTGTCGACGAAATCAAGGGCGAGGACTACCCGGTCACCGACCGATCGGTCGATGTCCAGGTCGTTGGCTTGAGAAAAAAGCTCGGCACCTGCGGCGAATACATCGAAACCGTCCGCGGCGTCGGCTATCGTTTCAAAGAATGACGCCATGAAAAAGAAACGGCTTCTTTGGCACTTGTTCCCGTATTTCCTCGCCGTTTCCCTGCTTTCGATTCTCGCGGCCTCCTGGTTCGTCTCTCAACGGCTCCATCACTTCTACGTCGCGAGGACCGGCCTGGATCTCGAGGCGCGGGCGCGCCTGCTCCGTCCGGAGATCGAATCCTTGATCGCCCCTGTGAATCCCGCCGCACTCGATGCGTTATGCAAGCGACTCGGACACGATTCAAACACGCGGATCACGGTGATGCTCCCCGACGGGAGCGTGGCGGGCGATTCCGAAGAATCGGCGGCGCACATGGAGAATCATGCCGATCGTCCCGAAGTCGCCGACGCATTGCAGGGCCGGACCGGAACATCGACCCGTTACAGCACGACCCGCCAGCGCAACATGATGTACGTGGCGGTTCCCGTCGAGCGGGACGGGAACGTGATCGGCGTCATCCGTACCGCCCTCGCCCTGTATTCCGTCGAGCAGCCCTTCCGGGCCTTCCGGCTCGAACTTCTTGCCGGCATCGTGTTCCTGGTCCTTCTTGCGGGAGTCGGCAGCTTCGCGGTCTCGCGGCGCATCAGCCGCCCGATCGAAGAGATGAAGACGGCTGCGGAGCGCTTCGCGCTGGGCAACCTCAGCCACCGAGTGCCGGTCCCGGAGTCCGAGGAACTGGGCGAACTCGCGCAGGTTCTGAACCGGCTCGCGGGCGAGCTGGGCGACAAGATCACGCTCCTGGAACGACAGAGCAACGAACAGGGCACGATGTTCGCCAGCATGATGGAAGGCGTCGTGGCGATCGACGAAAGCCGGCGGGTAATCAATCTCAATCCCGCCGCCGAGCGCCTGCTCGGCATACGGCCCGGAGACGCCTTCAACCGCAGTTTGCAGGAGGTCATCCGGAATTCCGATCTGCACAAGCTGATCGAGCAGGCGTTCGAGAAGGAGGAATCCGTCGAGGGGGACGTCGTCCTCTTCAACGGCGAAGAACGCTATCTCCTCGCGCATGTCACAACCCTCAAGAGTGCGCTCGGCCGCAGCACCGGCGCGATGGTCGTTCTCAACGACGTGACGCGCCTGCGAAAACTTGAGAACCTGCGGCGGGACTTCGTCGCCAACGTGTCGCACGAGCTGAAGACCCCCATCACGTCGATCAAGGGGTTTGTCGAAACCCTGCAGGAAGGCGCGGTAAACCACCCCGAGGATGCCCGGCGATTCCTCGGGATCATCGCGAAGCACGCGGACCGCCTGAATTCGATCATTGAAGACCTGCTCAGCCTCTCCAGGATCGAACAGCAAGCGGAAATCAGCCAGGTGGCGCTCGAACGCGCGTCCATCCGGGACGTGCTAAATGCCGCCGTTCAGCTGTGCCAGCCCAAGGCGGCCGCCAGGGACATCCGCATCGAGATCGAATGTCCCGCGGACCTCGCGGCACGAATCAACGCCCCGCTCATGGAGCAGGCCATCGTGAACCTCGTCGAAAACGCCGTGAAGTTCAGCGTTCAGGGCAAGACGGTGCTCGTCCGGGCTGCCGTATCGAAGGAGGCCGTTCTCATTTCCATCCGCGATGAAGGGCCTGGTATTCCGGCCGAGCACCTGCCGCGCATTTTCGAGCGCTTCTACCGCGTGGACAAGGCCCGCAGCCGCCAGTTGGGCGGCACGGGACTGGGCCTTTCCATCGTGCGCCACATCGTTCTCGCGCACGGAGGCAAGGTCGAAGTCGACAGCACCGTCGGCGTGGGCAGCACCTTCACCATCGCCTTACCGGTTGCCTCTCGAAATCCCGCCTGAAAATCCTCTTTCTCTGCATGGGAAGTCCTGCCGAAGCGAGATGGCCTGTTGACGGGCGTGGTATACTTGTTGCGGGATGAACTCCGGGAAGCAGAACGGCTCGCTGCGCAAAGTGCGCGTGCTGATTAACCCGAAATCCGGGCTGGGTGTATCGTTCGATGTTTTCTGGGCTGTCGTCGAAAAGCACTGGAGCGGCGAAGGCGTCGACGTCTCCTATCAGTTCAGCCACGATATCGCTGATGGCCAGAGCAAGGCCTTGCGCGCCGTCGAGGACGGGACGGACACAATCCTGATCGCCGGCGGCGACGGCATGGTCAACAGCATCGGGAGCGTGCTGACGGGCACCGGCACCGCGCTCGGCGTGATCCCCACCGGCAGCGGCAACGGCTTCGCCCGGCATTTTGGAATCCCCCTCGACATCCCCGGCGCCGTGAAGGCACTGGCCGGCGCGAACCGGTGCCAGATCGATGTCGGCACGGCCAACGGCAGGCCGTTCTTCGTGACCTGCAGCATGGCGTGGGATGCCGCGATCGTGCGAAGCTTCGAGACATTCCCCGTCCGCGGCATCCTGCCCTATGTCTTTGCCGGCGCCGCAGAACTGATCGGCTATGTCGCCCAGCCATTCGAGGTGTCACTCGATGACGGCGAGACACTCACCTTTCCCGATCCGATCATCTTCACCGCAGCCAATTTGACACAGTACGGCGGCGGCGCGCGCATCGCGCCTCAAGCCCTGCCGGACGACGGCTACATGGAAATGGTTGTCGCCCTCCGCCAAGACATGCCGCTTCTGCTGGCAAACGTGGGTCGTCTGTTCAACGGCACGATCGACCAGATTCCGCAGATGCTCACCCGCCGGTTTAAGCGCATGGACGTTCGCCGTAAACTCGCCGCCCCAATCCAGATGGACGGCGAACTGGTCGAAGCCGGCCCCAACGTCGAAATCCGCCTTCTCCCAAAGGCCCTGACCGTGCTGGTCCCGGACGCGACAACCACCGGGAACAAACCCGCGCGAGACACCTGGTTCACCCGCGGCCTCGGCCTCACCCCGTCGTAACCCCCGCGACGGATCGCACGCACGCCGCCCCCCAACGCCACACCCAGGCTGAACCTGCTATTTTTGTGATAAACCGGTCACAATGCCGGACTGTCTCTCGCCATCTCTCCTCCTTAGTAGACGCGATTTCGGACGTAAGCCCGCGATTGAGGGACAACGTCCCGCTCACGCGGAAATCGCGTCTACTTATAGAAAGAAATGAGCGGGGCGGTTTTCCGGAAGTTTTTGGACTTTTTTTAACTTTTTCCAAACCTTGGATGTTTTTCGGATGGATTTTCCAATCCTTGGAAAATCCGCCGGGCAGTGAACTTCTAACTTCCGCCTCACTCCGTCTGAACACGCTTTTCCGACTGTGTGCGCACGTTTGACAGCCGGTGCGCTCCCTTGGCAGGCGAGCGACAAGAGTGCCGGTGCGACAAGAGGACAACAGCACAGGAGGAAGTGACGATGAGAAGGTTAGCCGTGTTGGTCATGGGACTCTGCCTGCTCGGCGCGCGCGGCGCGAAGGCGGAGTGGTACGACGACATGAAGGTGAAGGGCGATCTGCGATATCGCTTCGAGCAGATCAAGGAAGAGGACAAGGATAGCCGCCAGCGCGACCGGATTCGCGCCCGGTTCGGCGTGTTCCCGCGCGTGAACAGCGAAGTGGACGCGGGAATCCAGCTCTCGACGGATGAGGGCAAGACGCCCGGGCTCGGCGACCCGATCTCCGGCAACACCACGTTGACGGATGAAGGCAGCAAGAAGGGCGTGTTCCTGGACCTGGCGTACGTGGACTGGCATCCCGAGACGCTGAAGGGCCTGGACCTGATCGCCGGCAAGATGAAGAACCCGTTCATCCAGGTGGCCGATGGCTTCCCGGTGGACGGCGATTTCAACCCGGAAGGGCTTGCCGCGAAGTTCCACACGGGCGACGAGATCGAGTTCCTGGCGAACGCGGCTTACCAGTGGCTGTACGAGCGGGCCGCGGATGACGATACCAAGCTGTACGCGGGACAGATCGCGGTGAAGTACAAGCCGACCGATGACATGCACCTGATGGTCGGCAGCACGTTGTACGGCTTCCAGAATGTCGAGGGGTATGACGTCCTGGATTACAAGGCGGGGAACAGCGGCTATGGCAACAGCACCGTCAAGGGCAGCGTGTCGGGCGGCACGACGAACAAGGCATACGCCAACGAGTACATGCCGATCGAAGGATTCGTCGAATTCGGATTCAACGTCGGCTTGCCGGTAACCCTTTTTGCCTCCTACATCAACAACGGCGAGGCGGATGAGGACAACCAGGGGTACATCGGCGGGCTGAAGCTCGGAAAGGCGGGCGACCCGAAGACCTTCGAGCTTGGGTACGATTACCGGGAGCTGGAAAAGGATGCGTTCCTCGGCGCGCTGGTGGATTCGGACAGCTGGGGCGGCGGCACCGACGGGAAGGGCCACAGGCTTTCCGCGAAATACCAGATCCTGAAGAACTGGCAGGCGGGCGTGACCTATTTCATCAACGACAAGAAGATTGATGATTCCACGGACTACAAGCGTCTGCAGATCGACCTGGTTGCGAAGTTCTAGTCTTTCAGGGGGACCCGCTCGCAAGGCGGGTCCCTCCTTTCACCCCGGGAGAATGTCATGGTCACGGACATGCAGGACAAGACCGCCGTGGACCGCGTCACCCTGCGCTACCTGGTTCGCTGCATGGTGGAGCAGTCAGGCGCCATCAGCGCGGAGCAAATGGCCCGCCGGGTGTCCCACGACGCCGAATCGGTTCGCGAAGAAGTAAAGTACTGGGTGGACAAGGGCCTGGTGGAGATCATCCGCCCGGTCGGCGTGTCCATGCCCACGGAAGGAACGAGTTCCCCCGCGACAGACCGCACCGATTACTACCGATGGATCCGCCCCACGGACACCGACTACATCTGGCAAGCCGGCCTGATGCGCGACCCGCCCCTGCCCCGGCTGGGGACCGTCCGACCAATCATTTTCTAGCGGCGTCCTCACGGATTCCTAACATTCCCGCGCGATGGTTCTCACGGCATGAAAGTGCAAACCGATACCGTCACGAACCCGGTCGTTGAAACCACGGGCCTGAACATCTTCTACGGTCCGAAACAGGCCATCTTCGACGTTTCGATGTCGTTCCCCCGCAAGAAGGTCACGGCCCTGATCGGCCCTTCCGGCTGCGGCAAGTCCACCCTTCTCCGCGCCATCAACCGGATGAATGACCTGATCGACAACGTGCGCACGGAAGGCAGCCTGAAACTGGACGGCGAGGAGATCAACCAGCCCATGGTGGATGTGATCGAGCTCCGGCGGCGCGTCGGCATGGTGTTTCAGAAATCAAATCCCTTCCCGAAATCCATTTACGAGAATGTCATCTACGGACTGAGGATCGCGGGACAACGCTCCAAGTCGATCCTGGACGAGACCTGCGAAAAGAGCCTGCGGGGCGCGGGGCTTTGGGAGGAGGTCAAGGACCGCCTGCGCGAATCCGCGCTGGGGCTCTCCGGCGGGCAGATGCAGAGGCTCTGTATCGCGCGGGCCATCGCCGTGAATCCGGAAATCATCCTGATGGACGAGCCCTGCTCCGCGCTCGATCCCAAGTCGACCATCCGCATCGAGGACCTGATCGGCGAACTGCGGCGCAACTACACGATCATCACGGTCACGCACAACATGCAGCAGGCCGCGCGCATATCGGACTGCACCGCGTTTCTCTACGAGGGAAGCCTGATCGAGTTCGGGCCGACGAACCGGCTCTTCACCAAGCCGGAGAAGAAGCAGACCGAGGATTACATCACGGGACGGTTCGGATAGTCGTTCCAAGCCCGCCGAATCAGGACGCGCTGGCCTTCTTCACGTACTTCTCAAGCAGTTCGTCCAGATCGTCGGCGCATTTGTAGAACGACGACTCGAGCGCCTCGAACTTCCCAGTCACGTCCCCGGGGAAAGATCGCCAGACTTTGCGCCGCGCGCCGCGATCCTTCGGGGGCCCCTTGGAACCGAACGCACTGTTGGCTGCAGCGGCAATTTTCGCCATCTTGAATGCGCCGATGTTCTTGAGGGCCGTGGGAGCGTAGAACGCCAGGTCTCCGGCGTCGCTCGAGAAGAACCCGTGGAACCCCGAATTGGCCACCTTTCCCGCAAACAACCAGACGGTCGCGACCGTCTTTTCCTGCTCCGTCAGCGCGCCGAACCCAACCTGCTTCATCCGGTCGAACGCGTTCTGCGCGGCAATGTCGGCGTTCACCTCGATGTCGTAGCCGGTCATGAACGCGCTCTTGCGGGTTGCCTTGGGATCGCCTGAGTTGTTTTTTTTCATCCGTCCTCCCGGATTCATATTCCGCCGTCACTCCTCGTTCTCAATATACCATAACGGCGCCCGCAAGCGCACCCTACGTCCGCAGTTTCTTCGACAGCCTGGCGCGCAGGATGATCGCAGACAGGTTCAGAATCAGCACGAGTACGACGAGTGTGAACACCATGCCGTACTGCACGTGGCGGATCTCGTCGACCGCCTCGTGCTCCGTGCAGAGGTTATAGATGTTCCACGGCAGGGCCGGCGTGGGCTGGGTCAGCGTCTGCAGCAGGCTGAGAGGCTTGCCGACGCTGACCGCGGCGGTGAAGATGATCGGGGCGGTCTCGCCCGCGGCCCGGCCCATGCTGATCACGATGCCGGTCAGTATCCCGGGCAGAGCCGCGGGCAGGATCACCGAGGTGATGGACTTCCACGTGCTCGCGCCCAGGCTCAACGCGGCCTGTTTGTAGGTCGCGGGCACCGCCCGCAGCGCCTCTTCCGAGGAACGAATGACGGTCGGCAGAATCAGAAGGCCCAGGGTCAGTGACCCGGCGAGGACGCTTTTGGAGTTCGAGACATGAGCGGCATTGATGAAGAAAGCCAGGCCGAAGAGTCCGAAGACAATGCTGGGAACACCGGCCAGCGTGCTGATGCAGCTCCGCAGGAGCCGGATCAGCGCGTTCTCCCTCGCGTACTCGACCAGGTAGATCGCGGAAATCACGCCGATGGGGACGGCGAAGAGCATCGCGCCGATCGTGAGGTAGAACGTCCCGAGCACCTCGGGCCAGATACCGCCGAAGAAGTGCGCGTCCCGCGACGACTGGGTCAGGAATCCGCGGTAAAACGTCCACCGCGGCAGAAGCATGTCGCCGAGGTGGTCGCGGACATACGGAAACAAGGGCTCGAGCGCTGTTCCCTTGAACCTGTCCGCGCGCGGGACCCATATCTTGATGCCCGGTTTCGTCGGATCGGAGTAGTCGTACTGCTCGGCGAACAGTACGCGGTGCTGTTCGACGAGCGCGCGGTCCCATCGCGTCTGCCCGTAATGGTCGCGAATCAGCATCCGCTTGCTCTCTCCGGGAATCGGACCCAGCAGCGCGCGCAGTTCGGCCTTGAGCTCCTTCAATTCGGCGGTGTACGGCCGGCGCTCGGCGGCAGGCTTCGAGGCCAGTTCCGCGTCGAACGCGGACAGCATGTCGTACACCGGCTTGCGCGCCGCCGCGACCCGGCCCAGTTCCTCGTGAAGGCGCTTCTCGCTCCCCTCCTCAAACAGATCGAGCTGAGCCTTGCGATGTTCGATGGTCGCCCTGAACACATACGCGCTGATTCCCTTGGAGAAGATGGGGGCGAGGATGACAAGGAGCGACGCCGCCATCAGGACAATGGACATGATCCCGAATCCGGTAAACGATGCGTCCAGAAGCTTCCTGGTGGATGTGCCGGCCATTTATGCCATCCTCCTGCGCGTCCGCGCGACGATCCATTCGCTGGCGACGTTGCACAGGAACGAGAAGACCAGCAGGCAGAGAGCCATCGCGAACAGCACGTGATAGCGGGCGGAGCCGGTCACCTGGTCCGCCTCGCCCATGTCGCCCGCGATCGTGGCGGTGAGCGTTCGAATGGGCTCGAGAAAATTGAACCACGGCTGCGGGATCTGCGCGGCATTCCCGGACGCCATCCAGACGACCATCGTCTCGCCGATGGCGCGCATGATCCCGAGAATCACCGCCGCCGCGATCCCGCTGACGGCGGCCGGAATGATGACGCGAAGAAGCGTCTCGGCCCGCGTCGCGCCGAGCGCGTAGCTTGCCATTCGAAGATCGCGGCCGACGGCTTGGAGCGCATCCTCGGACACGCTGACCACCGTGGGCAGCGCCATGATCCCGAGAATCAGAGAGGCATTCAGCGCATTCGCGCCGCTGGCGATCTTGAGATCATTGAGAAAGGAAGCGGCGCGCAGAAGGCCCGCCAGCGCAGCCACACCGAGCAGCGCCATGGCAAGGAAGGTGACGGGACGCCGCACCTTCTCCGGGAAGCGCTCCCCGGCCATCTCGCCCAGCACGATCACCAACAGGATGGAAACCGGCACGCCAACGGCCCACAAGACCAGCGAAAGAGCGCCCCCGCCCCGCGTCTGCAGGAGCGGAGCCAGCACCACGAGGGCAAAGAATCCGTAGGCCACGGAGGGGATCGCCGCAAGCATCTCGATGACCGGCTTTGCGATCTGCCGAAGGTTGAACGGCAGTACATCGCTCAGACAGACCGCGGCCAGCACTCCCAAAGGGACGGCCACAAGCGCCGCGCCCAGCGTGACGATGGCGCTGCCGAAAAAGATGGCGAGAGCGCCAAACTCGGGCGGCCTGTGCGAGGGATACCACTGCGTGCTGGAGAAAAACTCGCGGAAGCCGCGCAGCTCGAAGAACGGGATCGCGTCCTTCGCGATGAAGATGAAGATGAACAGCACGGCGACGCTCGACAGCGAGGTGACGAGGAATAGAAGCGACTGCCCGGCAAGAGAGGCCAGCCGCCTCCGGCGGCTGGCCTTCTTGCTGAGCATCAGGCTGCGAGCTTCGCTCATGCGTCTCCGTTATTTCACGGGCACGAAACCCTGCTCCGAAATGATCTTCTTTCCGTCATCCGTCTTGTACAGATTGACGAAGTCGGCCAGAGGCGTGCCGGTCGCCGGCTCGCCGTTCGTGTACATGTACAGCGCCCGGGAGATCGGGTAGCTCTTGTCGTTCACCGTTTCCTCGGTCGCCTCCACGTCATTCACCGGAAGCGACTTGAGCCCCTCGGTGAACGCCAGCCCGACGTAGCCGATGGCGCCGGCGGTGGTCAGCACGCGCTGGCGGACCGCGCCGTTGCTGCCGACGTATTCCGCCTTGTCCGTCACGCGGTCGGACTTGGTCACGAGCAGCTGGAAGGTTTCATACGTCCCGCTGTTCGTATCGCGGCTGATGACCACGATCTTCATGTCCGGCCCGCCCAGCTGCTTCCAGTTCGTAATCTCGCCGATGTAGATCTGCTTGAGCTCGTCCTTCGTCAGCCCCTTCACCGGGTTGCTGGGGTGGACGGCGATCACGAGCGCGTCCATGGCGACCACGTGCTCGATCACATCAACGCCCTTGGCCTTCGCCGCATCGAACTCCTCCTCCTTCATCCGGCGGGACAGATTGCCGATGTCGGCCGTCCCGTTGATGATGGCCTTGGCGCCGTTGCCGCTGCCGGACTCGCTGACCGTAATGTTCACCTCGGGGTGCTTGCCCATGTAGTACTCGGCGAACGCCTTCGCAATCGGGCCCACCGTCGTGGATCCGTCGAGCACGATCTTGGAGTTGTCCGCCCAGCCCGCCGTTCCCGCAAGCAGGGCCACGCCGCAAACTGCCGCTATCAAGGTCTTCTTCATCCTCGCATCTCCTTCTGGTGGTGTGTTGCCTGTCACCGAGGTATCCCCGGTTGTTTCGTGATCACCATCGCCCCCGCGCATTCAGCCCGCATTACGGCTTCGTTAGAAATCGGTTAGGAGGACCCTTTCCCCTTGCAGGCGCCTGTCGCGGCCGTAAGCTAGGGGCGAACAAGATACCGGAGGTGTGGCATGCCCGTTCATCTGCAGAGGGAAATCGAGAGGCTGAAACAACAGGTCCTTTCGCTGTGCGCCGTCGTGGAGAACAGCGTGCGACTGGCGGTGAAGGCGGTTGCCGAACGCAACAGCGCGATCGCGGCGCAGGTCATCGAGAGCGACGTGCAAATCGACCAGGCGGAGATCGACGTCGAGGAGGAATGCCTCAAGATTCTCGCCCTGCACCAGCCGGTGGCGATCGATCTCCGATACATCGTCGCCGTTCTCAAGATGAACAACGACCTGGAACGGATCGGGGATCTCGCGGTGAACATCGCCGAACGCGCGCAATACTTGAACTCACAGATGAAGATCGACATCCCGTTCGACTTCAAGGGCATCGCGCAGAAAACCCAGGCCATGTTCCGGAGCAGCCTCGATGCCCTGGTGAACATGAATGCCAGCCTGGCCCGGCAGGTCTGTTCCCAGGATGACGAGGTCGATGCAATCAACCGCCGGATGTATGACCAGGTGAAGGACATGATCCGCGCGCATCCCGAGCACGTCGAATCCCTCATCGCCTTGTTGTCCGTCTCGAGGTGTCTCGAGCGGATCGCCGATCATGCCACCAACATCGCCGAGGACGTGCTGTATATGATTCAGGGGCACATCGTCCGGCACGGACTGGAACTGGGTAAGCTGAAGAAAGATGCCGATTCCTGACGGGGAATTCAGCCTTGTCACGCCGTCCGTTTCGGGCTAAACTCGATCTGCGTGAATGAGAAGTACCTGAGCGTTCCGCCCGACTATCACACCCATACCGCGTTGTGCAAACACGCCGAGGGCCGGCCTGCCGAGTACGCGGCCGCCGCTTGCCGAAAGGGCCTGCGGGAATTCGCGGTGACCGATCACGGCCCCACCCCGCATCTCTACGACTCCGAACACCGGATGGACATGGACCAGTTCGACCTCTACCGGAACTGGTTCGAGGAGGCACGGGCGGAATGCGAATGCAAAGTGCTTTTCGGAGTCGAGGCGGACTACTTCGAAGGATGCCAGCCGTTCATGTCGAAGTGGCTTTCCGCCTGTCCGTTCGATCTCGTCCTGGGGTCCGTCCACTACCTCGGGTCCTCCGACATGGACGATCCCGACGATCTTTCGCTCTGGGAATCATCCGATGTCAACGCGGTGTGGCGTCGGTATTTCGAACTGGTCGGCGACCTCGCGGACACGCGGCTCTACGATGTCGTCACGCACCTGGATCTGCCGAAACGCGGGGGCGACCGCCCCGACGAGAAGGACCTGCCGGACCTCGTTCTCCCGGCACTCGACCGGATTGCGCGGGCCGGCATGGCCATCGAGATCAACACGTCGGGCCTCCGGCATCCCGTCGGAGAAATGTATCCCTCGCCGCAAATCCTGGAATGGGCGTGCGAGAGAGGAATCGACATCACGTTCGGATCCGATGCGCACACGCCGGAGAACGTCGCCTCGGGCTTCGACGGCGCCGTCAAGCTGGCGCGCGAAGCGGGCTACACGCACAGCCTCCGTATCCGCGGCCGCCGGCGCAGGCGAATCCCCCTGCCGGTCACATCATAGCCTGGTTCAGGGACATCACCGGCAGCAGGATCGACAAGGCAATCAGCAGAACAAAAAGCCCCACGATCAGGATCAAGACAGGCTCCAACACGCCGATCGCGCGGGTGATCAGCCGGTCCCACTGCTGCTGATAGCGGTCGGCGGCGTTTTCAAGCAGGTCCTCGAGCTTGCCGCTGGCCTCGCCGGCCTGGATCCAGCCCGGAAGCGATGCGCTGAGCGGTTCGATGGCGCGAATCGCGTCGGCGAGACTTTTCCCGTGACGCAAGGCTTCGGCCCCATGTTCCGCCAGGTGGCTCACCCAGGCATTGCCGGTGGCGCGCCCGGCCAGGCCGACGCCGTCAACCAGCGGCACGCCTCCGCCGAGCAGGAGCGAAAGGGTCCTTGCGAAGCGCAGGTTCACCAACGCGGAGCAGGCGCGCCGCACAAGGGGAATCCGAAACGCGACACGGCTCCAGCGGATTCGCACGTCGGCATCGCTCTTCAGCTTTCTTCGCAGAGATAGAAAGGCGCCGCACACCAGGACGAGAAGCGCGACAGTCACGGGAAGGGTCCACTTCCCAACCGCGAGCATCCATTGCGTCAGAGCGGGCAGTTTCACATTGAATTGGG
>CALMZY010000123.1 GCA_937870865.1 uncultured Lentisphaerota bacterium
GTTCGCTGGACGGTATGCGGCAGTCCGTTGCTGGCATAGGTATATGTTGTTACATTTTCGCGCGGGTCGGTGACCGTCTGAACTAAGCCGGAGTCGTAGTACGAAATATCTGTGGAATGATCCAGCGCATCCGTGGCCCGGATCACGTGATGCTCACTGTCGTACTCATAGCTCGACACGTTGCCCAGAGCATCCCGTACGGACACCAGGCGATGGCACTGGTCATAACCAAGCGTCGTGGTGTTGTTCATCGCATCCACGACGTTCGTCACGTTGTTGTTCGCGTCGTACCTGTACAGCGTTGTACCGCCCTTCGCGTCGACGACCTTCACCAAATATCCTTGGCCGTTGTAGAACTTCGAAACACGATTGCTCAAGCCGTCCTCAGTGCCGGTGTTCCATCCGTTCTCGTCGAAGTACTGTACGACTCTTCCTCCCTGTGGATTCTCCTCAACGCTCCTGAACCCGCTGATGTAGAAGTTCCACCTATTCCCGGACCCAAACACCTGGCTTTGAACCTGGCCGAGGGAGTTGTAGTTGTTGCTTACAACCAACTCGTTGAGAGGATTGTGAACGGCTGTCAGCAGATGCTCGCTGTTCGTGTCGTAGGTGTAGGCTGTTTCCTGCGATTCGGGATCCGTGGCAGAGATAAGATTCCCGTCCGAGTACTCGAACCCCACCGTGCGACCTGACGAATCGGCAACAGATGTAACGAAACCGTTGCTGTATGAGAACGTAAGCATGCGACCGAAGGTGTCGCTGACCTGATTCAGCCTGTTACTGGTTGTGTAGGAGAACGTTACCTTGTTCGTGTCGGCGTCCTGCCACGTGGTTATCAGCCCATTTGTGCCGAAGACGGTAACCCCGCCGTAACGTCCCTGCAACACGTAGCCGGTAGCCTCCTTGCACAACGAGGCCGTTTCCCCTGGTGGAGAGACGTAGGAGCCGTCCGGCATTCGAACGTATTCTGCGGACACATCTCCCATGCAGACCACGGCGGAGCCACCTACCAACTGATTCATGGCCCACGTCGCCGACAACGCATTGATAACCCAATCCCGGACCAACGTTTCCTGGTTCTTCAACAGGTCATGGCACACATAGCTCCGCGCAATTAGCGCAACAGCGTCCGATGGTTGTCGAGACCCGAAGCCGAGTTTCCCGTCACTCACCTCCCGAACAAAGGCGTTGTACCTGTGAGTCCAACCATATCCAAGTCCCGCATTGTCACTGTTCATACCGCTCCGATAGGTCCGTGCAAAATCCAGTCCCCGAGGCTCCGGATTGCCGATGGTCAAATCCGAATACTGGTAGATGCACTCGCCGGTCTGGAGGTCAACCGGGTCTTTACTGGTTATGTTCTGGTTAGGATTCCAATTGATGTCCAAGTTGTACGGTGGGCCCGCAGGAGGAGCCGTAGTACCTGTAGTGTAGGGAGCGTTAGCATTGACACCAACGTTGTTCACCGTTGACTGCCCGTTCCCGCTTATCGCCCCCTCATACTCGCCGCTGATCAGCATTCCCATGGTCGAATACGCGGGGTCTGTCGACACAAAGCCTGCTCCGGCCCAGTCAATGAACTCAATGTGGCCGTCTTCAGGCAGTAGATAGGCGGAGCCACAGTTCAAGATGTCGTTTTCAAGATAAGCAATCAGGCCCGGTTGATAGTTCGTCAGACTGGGCTTGACCACAGACGCCCAGTTGTTGCTCGTGGCGTAATACGTCTTCTTGCCTTGGCTGTTGTTTACCTGCAACAGTTTCACGGTTGAGGCAAATTCGTTGGTCGGGCCCTGGCTTTGCTCCCAAAAGCCGTATTCCAAGGCACTGCTGAACAACGCTGTGGATTGGAACCATGCCAATGCGCTCTCCTGCGAACCGACGGCGGAGACAGCCATCTCAGGAAGATCGGTCCAGCATCCCCCTCCATATTTCGCGCCGATGATTCCAATGTTATGATGAGGGAAGGCCCTTATGCCCGCGATCGTGGCGCTAAGCGATGCGGACTCGATCAACTGGATGATTCCGGCAGTCGCTGTAACCTGCAACCGCCCACCCAGGACAGCCTCCGAGTCCTCGGCCATGCCGAGTACAACGCTACGCTGCAGTTCTTTGTCCTGCTTGGCGAGCAGCTTCGGCGAGGCCCCCGCAAAGTCCAGAACCAACAGGACCTTTGACCCACTCACAACAGACAGGTAATTGGTCGCATCCATATAGTTCGGGATCGAATTGGTGTCATAGGGATGCGAATGTGAAATAAGCAGGTTGGTTATCGTACCCGCCGAAGTGGGGGTTCCCGTCGCTACTCCCACCCCGTCCAGATAAAGTACGGGACTAAAGTCATTGGTATTGAAGAAGAGCGACACACGCTTCCCGGCTATCTCGTAGACTTTAAAACTGTTCGTGATCCCACAATATTCAACCGTGACAGCCGCCGCGTATTCACTCGGAACATTATCCCACTCGGCACGATCATAGACTCCCAGTGCCTGCGGGAGCTCTGTGCAATAGTTGGTCAACGTCTGCTCGATCAAACGTCGCCCGCCAACGACCTCGTCCGTCCGGCTGCTCGCATATTGGGTGCGGATGACGCTTAGCAGATTCGTTGCGTAGGTCGTTAGCAGGCTAATGATGTTTGTCTCGTTGATGTTCCGGCAGTAGTCACCCGTCACGTCAGAGCCACTTGTCGCGCCCGCGAGAAACGAGGATTGGCTGTACCCCATGGCGGCAGCCAAATCGATGCCCTGAACGTCCTGATATCCCTTGAAGGTGGGATCGAACTTATACCACGTATCTGGCTCGATCTCGGATTCGACCCAAACCCGGTACATCTCGAAGTAGTTCGTGCCATCGGAGGCAAAAGTATGGCCAGCATTGGAGAGCATTACGGCCACATTCGTCTGAGGCACTCCGAACCAGTTAGCCAAGCTAGCTGCATCATAACCAACCCACCCACGAACGAATCGCGTCTTGTAACCCCCCACGCGAAGAAGCGAGACCAAAAGAGCCGCCTGATCCCAGTCATTGCCGCGACCGGCCAGAAGGCATCCCTCGGCGCCGTTCACCAAGCCATACGTCGGCGGATCATACGCAATGTGATTCCTGACGTATTCGTACATGAGCTTGGGGTTGTACTCCAAAGCGCGCGCCAGAGCTTTGATCTCGTCGGTAGCTTCGGTCTCATTCGTGGTGACCGTAGTCCCTACATCCTCCTCGCCTTCCCCCTCGTCCATCGCCATCATGCGACTCGCCTGCATTGGCCTGGCGACAGACACGGGCGGGCATTTTCCCAACTGCATTCCCGCGTCCGACTGCTCCACCAGACCTGCCCAACAGTACCCGCCAAGCACGAGAGACCATATCCACTTTTGAACGTTCATCCTGTCTGCGTGTTTCATGCTTGGCTCAATCCTCTGTTGCGACAATATCGTCGCAACTGACGCTGCCGCCGATGCCGCTCCGCAGACCGAATCCGCTCAGATTGGTGACGGTGTCGTTCTTGAATCCGAGACCATCAAGCTTCTCCACTCCGTTCACAAACAGCTTCCACGTCGAGTTCGAGTAATTCTGTTCGATTCCGAGTTGCACCCACTGCCCCGTCAGCAATGTATTTGTTGCGACGACCCATGTTCCGGTCCCCTCACCTTCGCCATCAAATGCCACGATGCCGTTCGTGGAATCGAAGCTGACCAGGCAACTGGCGGATGCTGGCAAGTTTGTCGGTGGAGAGGATTGCGGACCCAAGTACACATACGACTTTAGCGTCACGGTCTGGCCGGTGGAGACACAAGTATTCTCAGCGGCAACATTCAAGCCCTGCAACCGCACCGCTTGATCGCCCCGACGCGCCGCGCCCACCACAACCTGCACATCTGGTAAAGCCGGGGCAACCCACTCCTCTTGACCATTAAGTGCGCCGACGCTATAGCCGCCGGAGGTCTCGAAATCGGTGTAGAGTACGTAAGAGTTGCCAGTCAACGGGTTGAACCCCACGCCGACCTCGTCGCCATCGTTGATTCCATCACCATCCGTATCCGCGTTCGTCGGGCAGCTTCCATCTGCATATTCGCTCGCGTTATCCAAACCGTCATTGTCCGAGTCGGCGCCGCCTGAGATGGTGGTCGCGCCGAAGAACTGCAGTTCCCAGGCATCGGCCATATCGTCGTTGTCCTGATCCACGAACTCATCGGCTCCGCGATCGACGATGGAGACCAGGTTGGAATGAGACGGGTCATCCCAACGTCCTTCATCATCAATATCATTCGTGGATGCGGACGCATCAGTTCCTGCGTCAATGCATGGGGAATCCGCCCGCAGACGGTAGCTCAAAGGAATCACCAGCGGGTCATTTGTCGTATTGCCTGTGCCAGTCCATTCTTCCTGCACCGTACAGTAGGTGATGTACGCGTATTCGAAGCCGTATATCTGAGCGAGATCATTGCCCCATATGATGCAGTTCTGGACTTCGGCGGAGGAATTCGACGCACCACACAGCCCAACCCATGCGTTGTTGGCGATAGTGCAGTTGTAGAAGCAAGGGCTTGAGGTATAACAAAGCATTCCGGCCCGACCGTTGTCACTGACAATGCTGTCCCTAACTACAGGATTCGCGCTGTAAAGATACATCCCATCAAGGGAGTTCTGTTGAATGCGACATCGGTCAAGAACCGGAGCCGACGCTACGCAGTACACACCCACGACGTTTGACTCGATCGTGCAGTGTTGGCCGGTCGGGGCTGCGTAGTAGGCGTAGATGCCATAGAGACTATTACCAGCAATCGCACAGCTTCTGATTGCAGGGCTGGCTTCGTTACACACAACGCCACAGCTATTCGAGTTGATCGTACAGTCATCAACCAGCGGAGCCGCCGCGTAATAGGCCCAGATCCCATAGTAGGTGTTGCCGACGATGATGCAGTTCCTTATTGCAGGGCTTGACGCGGAACAATCAATGCCGTCATCACCATTGCCTGAAACCACGCAGCCCTCAATGCTCGCATCCGATCCATCGTAGCAGCCAATCCCCACCCCATCGTTCGCCTCAACAAGGCAATACTGGATCGTGGGTTCCGAAGCTATGCAGGTGATCCCCGCAGCGCCGTTCGTGGGATAGCCGTTCTGAATCGTTACGTCAGACAGAACCGTTTCAAGACCTTGTCCGTTGTTGAAGTAGAAGACGCAGTCTGTTGCGTCGCCGTCCACGATACAGTTGCTGGCTCCATTGGTGGATGTAAGCATTATGGGATTGCCAGGGAACTGGAGATTCCTGTTCTGAGGTCCCACATACATGCCATCTGCCACCAGAACGATGTCATAGTCACTTGTCGCCACATTCAGTGCCGTCTGAATGTTTGTCGCCGCCATTGCCCAGTTTGTGTAGGGATAGGTATGAGAGCCAGCCAACGACACATAGACGAATCCTCCGGAGGACGGAGTCGATGTACTGCTACTCGGGTCACTGTTGTGGACATATTCATAGATATTCAGGAAATGATCGCCGTCTGCATCCGATGCAACATCATTGCTGTTTGCGGGATTGAGCCCGTGCTGCATTTCCCACCAGTCCGGCATGCTGTCGCCATCTGTGTCGTACGCTATATCAAAGCTGAACACGTTCTTGAGCTGTCCGAGATTGGCGGGCGAAAAATCGGCGTCGTCTTCCGTGGTGTTTGTTGTCCACGGGAAAGCATTCGTGAATTCCGCCGCTATCAGGCGCTCATAGAACGGATCGGCCACATATTTCAGTTGGCCGAGGTTGACAGGAACGTAGTTGTTGGAGGTCGAGAACCCCGAAACCAGGGCGGCGACGCCTGTCCCCGCGCCGCCAGGCAGACTCGTCTGTAATTCGTCATACGCTTTGGCCGCCATCCACTTCAATTGTCCCGCCATGACCGGAGCGTAATCGTTGGGCGTGGCGTTGGTGTTGATTACGTTCCAAGTCAGCCACCATGGGGGATAGTTCGTGGCAGAAATGGCCGTAAGTGGCACAAGAATCGCAAAGAGAATAGCTGCCTGCTTATTCTGTTTCATCCCTTTTTCCCGCGTCGCTCGAAGCCGCGCTTACGCTTACGGTTCGTTCGTGTACGTGCCCATCTCGATGTCGCCCTGGAGGATCAGGTGCTCAATAACCGTCGGTACCGACACTTGAAATTGCGCATTCGTGATCGCGCTCACCTCAAGGGCCTTGATCTCGTCCGAGGACAGAGGGCGATCATAAATCTGAACCTCGTCGACGACGCCATTCAGGAACCAGTTCCCATCGCTCCTGCTCCCGATACGCAGCGGCTGACTGGAGTTGAAGATGTTGGTTCCGA
>CALMZY010000124.1 GCA_937870865.1 uncultured Lentisphaerota bacterium
GGAATACTGCGCGGCAAACGTCTCGGCAACTACCGCCGCGGATGCGCCGCGGACAAAGGCCTGCGAGACAAAATCGTGGCCGTCGTGGTTCGCGCCGCGGATCGCGACATAGAGATTGCCCGGCTTGATCGTGCGGGTATCGGTGGAAACACCCTGGACAGCGGAGGGCTCGCGGGCTTTCCATTGCCCCCCGCTCCACGTCACCAGGTCTCTGGCTGAAAATACCGGCATGCGCGTTTCCACGACCCTCCCACGACGATCTCATCACGGACCCGGACCGGATCAAGCCCCCGAAAACAGGTCGCAGACTTCCAGTTCCGCGTGGACCTCAGCGAGGCACTCGGGGCAGTAGCTGTGCGAGTATACCTGCTCCTCGGAGTCGTCCTGATCCACGCGCTCCCACTTCCCATTCACACGCACGCGATGGCACTTGCAGCATTTGACAACCACTTCGCAGCATTGCATGGTTACACCTCTGTTTTGCGACGGTCTACACACGGTCCAGTTGACGCCTCACCGCGTCGCGATCGTCAAACGGCACGACCGTATTCGCGAATTCCTGCACCCTCTCGTGCCCCTTCCCCGCGACGAGCACCACATCGCCGGGGCGGGCAAGCGAAAGGGCCTTCGCGATCGCTTTTTCCCGATCCACTTCCACCTCGAAATTTCCGGCGGCGCCGAAGCCGGCGGTGATCTCGGCGATAATCGCCGAGGGATCCTCGCCGCGCGGATTGTCGCTGGTCACAACGCTGTAATCCGCGAGCGTCGCCGCGGCGGCGCCCATGAGCGGGCGCTTGCCCCGATCCCGGTTGCCGCCGCAGCCGAACACCACGAGCAAGCGCTTCGGCGCGATCTCGCGCAAGGTGCGAAGCACGTTGGCCAGGGCATCCGGGGTGTGTGCGTAATCGACAAAGACGGAAAGGCCGCGGTCGTTCCGGACCGGCTCCAGGCGGCCGGGCACGCAGCTCATTTCCGAGAGGGCTTCCGCCATCACCTTCGGGTCCACGCCCAGCGCACCGCAGGCGCCGAGCGCGGCCAGCGCGTTGCTGACATTGAAGCGACCCAGCAGTTTCAGGTAAACGCGCCCGTTTCCCCACGGCGTCGCAAAATCAAACGTGGACCCGCCGGCAGTCACCTCGAACTCCTCGGCCCGGACCATCGCCCCAGGATGCGTCCCGAAGGTGATCAGCCGCGCGCTGAAGCCGCCGGTGTTCGCCAGCTGCATGCCCCACGGATCGTCGATGTTGATGACCGCGGTCGCCGTTTTCTCCATCTGGCCGAGCCCGCGGAACAGGAGGGATTTCGCGCCGAAATACTGCTCGAGCGTTTTGTGGTAGTCGAGGTGATCCTGCGTCAGGTTCGTGAACACGCCGACGTCGTAGTCGATGCCCCACACGCGCTTCTGGTCCAGCCCATGAGACGACACCTCCATGACCGCGCTTTTGCATCCGGCGCGCAGCATCTGGTCGAGCATGAACTGCAGGTCCGGCGCTTCCGGCGTCGTGCGCGACGCCGGGATCGAGCGTTCGCCGATTTCGTAGCGGATGGTGCCGATCAGGCCCGGCGCCCGGCCGGCGGCCTTCAGAATGTCCCGGCACATGAACGCGGTGGTGGACTTCCCGTTGGTGCCGGTGATCCCGATCATCTGGAGACTGTGCGACGGCTCGCCGTAAAAGGCGCACGCGATTTCCGCCAGCGCGCGGCGCGGATCCTCGACGTCAATCGCGGTGACATCCCGCCGCCCGAGCTCCCCGGACTGGCTGACCACGGCCACCGCGCCGCGATGAACGGCGTCGCCGACGAAATCGTGGCCCTCGCGCTGATGGCCGTGCAGGGCCACGAAAAGGTAGCCCGGCTTGACCTGCCGCGAATCGTACGCGATGCCCTCGATCTCCAGGCCCTGCGGGCCGCGGATCGTCAGCGGCTGTATCACCTTCGATATGTATTCCAGTCTCATCGTTTCACAGCAAAGCTGTCCGAGGATCACGGCAACTTCTCCTCAGAGCCGATTCCCGGCTCTTACAGACCGCCCGACGACGGATCCTTCTCCAGTTTGGCGACACCGGTTTCCGAAACGGCCGGCGGAATATCCAGGTACCGCACGGCCTGTCCGGCAATTTCACGAAAGACCGGGGCCGACACCAATCCGCCGGTGTGCAGCGGCTGGGGTTCGTCCACGGTCACGATGATGGCCAGCTCCGGGTTCTCCGCCGGCAAAAAGCCCATGAACGAAGCCACGTTGGCCGAGTCCGAGTAGCCGCCGGCAATCGCCTTCTGCGCCGTCCCCGTTTTGCCGGCTACCGTGTAACCCGCCACACGCGCTTTCGTCCCGGTGCCCCCCTCCTCGGTCACCCGGCTCAACAGCTTCTGCATCAGCCGCGCGGTGTCTTCCCGGATCGGGCGCGACACCACCTCCGGCGTGAACTCCATGACTGTCCGGCCCTGGGCATCCACCATGCGCTGGATGATCGTGGGCTTCATCAGAAAGCCGTTGTTCGCGACCGCGCACAGCATGTTCAGCATCTGGATGGAGGTGACGCTCACGCCCTGCCCGATCGGGATCCGCGAGATGCTGATCGCGCTCCATTTTGAACGGTTGTGCAGGATGCCCACTTCCTCGCCGGGCAGTTCGATCCCCGTGATGCGACCGATTCCGAAATCGCGCAGGTACTTCTCGAGCCGCCGCTCGCCAAGCGTCAGGGCCACCTTCGCCGCGCCGATATTGCTCGACTTCTTCAGGATGTCCGCGACCGACAGCCGTCCGTACGGGTGGTAGTCCCTCAGCGGCCGCCCCCGAAAGCTCCACAACCCGTTCTCGCAGTCGTACACATCCTCGGGCTCGACGGTCCCCTCGTTCAGTGCGGCGGCAATGACGGCGACCTTGAAGATCGATCCGGGTTCATAGACATAGCCAATCGGGCGGTTCAGGATCCGGTCTGGCTGCGCCGTCCGGTACAGGTTCGGATCGTAGGCGGGCCGCGAGGCCATCGCCAGGATCTCCCCCGTCTTCACGCGCTCGACGATCGCCCAGGCGCCCTTGGCCCGGTGCTTCTCCAGCGCGCCATCGAGCGCCTTCTCCACGATGTACTGCAGATTCTGGTCCACCGTGAGATACACGTCCACGCCCGGCTGCGGCTCGATGTCCAGGCTCCGCCGCCGGTACACCTCGCGGCTCTTGCCGTCCTTCTCGCTGATCCGCAGGCCCGAGTGTCCGCGCAGGTAAGAATCGAACCGCTGTTCGATGCCGGCGCTGCCCACGTGTTCCATGTTGGCGAAACCGATCACGTGACAGAACATCGAGCCCTTCGGGTAGTAGCGGGCCGACGCGTCCTCGAAGAAAACGCCCTTGAGCTGCATGCGCTTGATCTGGTCCGCCGTATCCTCCTGCACGAATTTCTTGAGACACTCGTAGCGGCGGTTCGGCCGGTTCAGCCGGGTAAACACCATCGCGGGATCGAGCTGGAGAAGGCGGGCGAGATGCATGCCCACCGCCTTGACATGCCCGTTCGAATTGATCACCCCGGGATCGACACAGACGTTCTTCACGGCCATGTCGAGGGCCAGGATGTTGCCGTGGCAATCGTAGATGCGGCCGCGGCCGGCGGGCTTCTCCTGGACGTCGGTCCGGATCTGCTCCACGCGCGCGCGCAGCCGCTCCTTCGGCCCCAGGTGCAGAACCAGAAGACGCGCCCCCAACCCCACCCATGCCGTCACCAGCACGAGCACAACCAGCACCATGCGCCCCATGTAACTTCGATCAGTCATTTACAACAGTTCCGGCACGCTGAACATACTCGCGCCGCTCCGCTGAAGCCCGCATCGATGCGGATTCGCTGTAACGATACCGGAGACGGACCACACGGCTCTCTTCGGGGTAATCCATCGGGAGATTGTTGTGGTGCAGCATCGCCAGGATGTTGCCGGGCGACTTCATGTTCGACCACTTGTACTCTTCGTTGATCACGCGCTTGTGGATTTCGACCTTTTTCTCCTCGAGGCCCTTGATCTGCTTGCCGAGCGAATCACAGCGCCCGCAAAGCCACAGGTATCCCAGCGAAATCACGGCCACCGCTCCGAGTATCGCCGCGAAGGGAGCGGGGAAGATGAAGCCGTCGGAATCCTTTTTGCGGTTCTTCTTATGTCGCGCCATAATTCAAGCCACCCTTTCCACAACACGTAGTTTCGCGGAGCGAGCCCGCGGATTTTCAGCCAATTCGCCGTCCGAAGCCGTCACCGGTTTTCGCGTGATCCGGCGCACGGCCGGCCGCTCGCCGACCCAATGCCGTCCGCCGGCCGGCAGAGACTCCCATCGGCCGGCATGCCCCACAAATTTCTGCTTCACGACACGATCTTCCAGACTGTGAAACGAAATCACCGCGACGCGCCCGCCCGGTGCCACCAGGTTCAACGCCGCGTCCAGCCCCCGCTCCAGGCTCTCCAACTCGCTGTTCACGGCCATCCGCAACGCCTGGAACGTCCGGGTCGCGGGGTGAATCCTCCCGCGCCGCCCGCCCATCGCCCCCGACACGATCTCCGCCAGTTGCGCCGTCGTCTCGATCGGACACCGCACCCGCTCTTCGCAAATCCGCTTCGCAATCCGCCTCGACGCCGCTTCCTCGCCGAGCCGCCAGAGCAGGTCGGCCAGGGCCGTTTCGCCGATTTCGTTCACGAGTTTGGCGGCCGTCAGCTCCTGCGAGAGATCCATGCGCATGTCGAGCGGGCCATCCTGCAGGAAACTGAAGCCGCGTTCCGGGGAATCAACCTGGTCGGAGGACATCCCGAGATCGAGTAGAACTCCGTCTACATCCTTCAGATCATGGCGCTCTGCCATCGCAATCATGTCGGCAAAGTCTCCCTGCTCAAGCACGCACCCTGATCCCCACTTCGAAAGCTTTTCCGCGGTCCGGGCCAGCGCGGCGGCATCCCGATCTATTCCCAGCAGCTGCCCCCCGAAACCCGCCTTCTCCATAATCGCCGAGGCATGCCCCCCCGCCCCCACCGTCCCATCGATGTACCGCCCCCCCGGCTTGACCCCCATCAGCTCTATAACCTCTTTGAGCAGAACGGGTTGATGCATTTCCACCCTCCCCACTCCCCGGTCTCGCGTGGCCGGTCGTGGCGGAGTACAGCCGGTTGACTAACTCAGAATTCCGTCTCCCCGCCGTGTCCACAGACCGGAGAAATCGCGGGGCAGCGACCGCAGGGTCCCGCAGTGCTCCGAGGGCTCCTGCGAAGTCAGCTGGTACCGCAGGTTCTTGTTCCGGACCGGCAGGGCCAGGCGCCGGCACTCATCGCGCCCGTCATATAAGGAACCGTTGACGTGAAGAAATTTTGCGATGGCGAGCATGCTCATGAATTTTCCTTTCTTGGGCTCCTCCACGAGAGGCTCGGCAACCCGCTTCTTCTCGGGCACGGCGGGCGGCTGAACCTCAACGCGCGTTTCCGCGGTTTGAATGAAATGCCTTGTTTCGTCGCTCCAGAGTTCCGTCTGAATTCCTCTTGCCATGATCCGGCTCCGTGCTGCCCCGTTGTGATCCTCCCACCACGGCACCTCGTCGGCGCCCGCGGGCTCATCGGGCAGACCGAGGAGTTGCATCCCGATCTGCGTTAGAAACCCACGTACCTGGCCGCTTCCCCGAGTTTGGGTTGGTCCAGGGACCCAGTCTGTTCTTTCCATCTGTCAGGACTCCATAGTTCGAACCCGTCAAAGGTTCCCACCAAAACAACCTGATTCACCAAATCCGCGTACTGCAGTAATTCGTCCTTGATGCGTATGCGCCCCTGGGTGTCCCAGGGAACCAGATCGGCGCGAGAGGCGAGCGTGCGAGCGAACTGTCGACCTTTTTCGTCGGCGATGGAGAGATTGCGGAGTTTCTCCAACCGACGGGTCATTTCACGAGCGGGGTAAACGCACAGGCACTTGTCGTTGACTCCAGGGAGAACGAACAGACCTCTCGGCACACCCACCAACTCGCGCCAATCTGAGGGGATAGTCAGCCTCTTTTTGGAGTCCAGGGAATGGGTGTACGTATTGACGAATACGCCTTGCCCCGCCATCTCACTCGCTCCACCTATGGTCCCGTCCTCCACTAGAGTTACCTCCTGACACACCTTTAAACACTTTGACCCACAATCTGTCAACAGCTTTTGAACATTTTTTCCTTTTAAAAAAGCCCCGAAATGTGCGATTTTCCGCGCCAGACAAGGGATTTGTTAAGGACTTGTTAACAGGGTGCCGAGGTTCACCAGCGTTCGGGCCGTGTGTTGTTCACTCCCCCACACCACCCCACGCAGTTGCCCTCGTTCTCGTCCTCGATCTCGTCGTCGTTCTCGGATGTATCTTTCGAGGACGAGGACGACGACGAGGACGACCCCGCAAACGCATGAATTGTTCGCGCTTCAGATCGTCACAGAACAGTAGAACCAAAACCCACAAAGGAGTCTGATCATGGAAAGCGGCCGTGTTCTCCGGAACTCTCAGATCATCATCCTCGGCGTCTGCATCGCATTCGCCACCGTCGCATCAAGCGTCATCCTCTCCCGCGGATTCATGAAGCTCATGAAGTTTACCAAGGAGGTCATCAGCGTCACCGGCTCCGCGAACAAACTGATCACGAGCGACCTGGCGACGTGGGACATCTCGTTCGCGCGGCGCAACACGGACCTTGCCGCGGCGTACCAGGATTTGAAGAAGGATCTCGACCGCGTGAAATCCTACCTGCGCTCGAAGGGAATCGCCGACAGCGAGATGGTGGTCTCGCAGGTCTACACTGTCACGCTCTACAAGAAGAACAGCGACGGCTACGACACGAACGAGATCGAGGGCTACCGGCTCTCGCAGAGCGTCACCGTGCGCTCGCCGGACGTCGACAGGATCACCGCGCTCTCGCGCGGGTCCACTGAGCTGATCAACGAAGGCATCGCCGTCAACTCGTCCGCGCCGCAGTACTTCTACACGAAGATCGACGAGCTCAAGGTCGAGATGCTCGCGCGCGCGACGGAAAACGCGAAGCAGCGCGCGGCCAGCATGGCGAAATCCACCGGCAACCGGATCGGCACCATCCGGTCCGCGAAGATGGGCGTGTTCCAGATCACGCCGCCGACTTCGACCGATGTCTCCGACTACGGCGAGAACGACACGTCCTCGCTCGAGAAGAAAGTGATGGCCGTCGTCTCCGTCACGTTCGCGATCGAGTAGGAAAGCGAACCACGAAAGACACGAAGCACGCGAAAATCAGGCCGGATTTGCTTCCGTTTTCGTGTAATTCGTGTATTTCGTGGTTAACTTCTTCGGATCAACAGGAGATGAAATGAAAGACATCCGCGTACAGAACCTTGCGAAGATCCTCGTCCAGTACAGCGTCCGCGCAAAAAGCCGCGAGCTCATCGCCGTGGACGGCACCGCGCAGGGCGAGCCGCTGATGCTGGCCGTGTACGAGGAGCTGATCCGGGCCGGCGCGTTCCCCGTCACCCGCATGGCCCTCAGCGAAGCGTCCGAGATTTTCTTCAAACTCGGCAAGCCGCATCACTTCACCAGCATCACGCCGCTCCAGCGCGCGATGGCGGACTATCTCGACGGCTCGATCTACATCGACTCCAGCCCGAACACGCGCGCGCTCTCGGCCGTCGACCCGAAAAAGCAGGCGCTGTACTCCCGCACGACGAAGCCGCTGCGCGAGAAAATGATGAAGAAGAAATGGTGCATCACCCTCTTTCCCACCCAGGCTTACGCGCAGGACGCGGAAATGAGCCTGTCCGACTTCGAGGACTTCGTCTATACGGCGACATTCACCGACACAAAGGATCCGGTCGCGGCCTGGCAGGCGCTCTCCAAGAAGCAGGAGCGGCTGATCCACAAACTGCGAGGCGCGCACCGCGTCCGGATCGTCGGCCCGGAAACCGATCTCTCGTTCTCCGTGAAAGGCCGCGTGTTCATCAACTCCGCCGGCCATCACAACATGCCATGCGGCGAAATCTTCACCGGCCCGGTCGAGAACACCGCCGAAGGGTTCATCAAGTACTCCTACCCCGTCTGCCACGCCGGCCGCGAGGTGGACGGCATCCGGCTCGTGTTCCGCAAAGGCAAGGTCGTGGAAGCGACCGCCGAGAAGAATGAGAAATTCCTGAACGCGATGCTCGATATGGACAACGGCGCGCGGCGGCTCGGAGAGTTCGGCATCGGCACGAACTACGGCATCCAGAAGTTCATCAAGAACATCCTGTTCGACGAGAAGATCGGCGGCAGCATCCACCTCGCCCTCGGCCAGTCCTATTCCGAAACCGGCGGCGTCAACCAGTCCGCCCTGCATTGGGACATGATCAAAGACCTTCGCCACGGCGGCGCGATCTACGTCGACGGCAAGGTCTTCCAGAAAGACGGCAAGTTCGTCGGATGACCTGTTCGCCTTATTCGTAATCGTAATCGTAATCTCTCTGGTCTCGGGGATTACGATTAAGAGTACGATTACGAGCACGAAAGGGAACAGATATTCTGCCATTTCCAACCCTTGAAAAATGGCTCGTAAATTTTTCCAATGTCTGGAAAAATCCTTCCATGCGCTGGATCGCAAGCCTCTGGCTGGTCTTCCTGATGGCGATGCCGTCATTCGCGGGCTTGAACATCTCCGTATCGCCCGCCGGAAAGAGCGCCTTCCGCGTGGACATCTCCCCGGGCGGCACGGACTCCGTCATTCGAGCCGGTTCCTGGACCGGCGAAGTCCGCCCCCTCGACGCCTACGGCCGCGCGAAGGTTCCGGGAATCGAGATTTCGTGGCCCGCGGCGTCCGAGGAAATCTACGGGCTCGGCCAGCGCTTCAACTCGCTCAACCAGGCGGGACGGAAATGCGAGATGTGGATTCGCGACGAGCCGGGGCAATCGGGCGGCACGGCGTCGTATTTCTGCACACCGGTTCTTTTCAGCACGCGCGGCTACGCGCTGTTCGCCGCCGACAATCCCGAGGGCGATTTCGACCTGAACTCATCCCATCAAGGAACCAACCGCTATCGCCGCGCCGGGCAAACCGCGACGTTCTACATCGCCGTCGGCGGATCGCTGAAGGAACTCCTCGCCGCGCGCGCGCGGATTCAGGGGCCCTTCAGGGGTATTCCGGACTGGGCGTGGGGCCCGTGGATCAGCCGGAACAGCTACGAGAACCAGGGTGAGGCGGAGGCGGCAATCCGCGGATCCCTCGAGCGCGGCATCCCCGTCGCCGCGATCGTGCAGGAGGCCTGGAAAGGCACCAGCGAGAACGGGAACTTCAACAACTTCTCGACGGAGCGATGGCCGCGCCTCAGCGAATACTTCAAGCTCTGCGCGGACAACAACATCCGGACAATCCTGTGGCAGGTGCCGGTGATCCACCCCTCGTCGCCCGAGTATGCCGACGGCGTCAAAGCCGGGTACTTCGTGAAGGCCCCCGACGGCTCGGTGCGGGCCCGGCGTCACTGGCTGGCCGACTTCGCCAATGTCGATTTCACAAACCCCGGGGCCGTGGCCTGGTGGAAGGACCTGCTTCGGCAGGCGGTGCGGCAGGGAGTCAGCGGCTTCAAGGTGGACGACGGCGAGGACATCGAACCCGAAGACGTCTTTTCGGACGGCCGCCGCGGCTGGCAGTTGCATAACGAGTATTCGGTGCTCTACGCGCGCGCGGTCGCGTCGCTGTTCAAGGAGGAAAAGATCAGCTCGATCCTCTGGGTCCGCAGTTCCAGCCTCGGCGGCGAGCGGACGCCGGCGCTGTGGGCGGGCGATCAGTACGCGAATTGGGAGCAGCTGCGATCCCTGGTTCCCGCCGGCCTGAGCGCGGGGATCAGCGGCGCGCCGTTCTGGGGCCACGACATCGGCGGCTACATCGGCACGCCCTCGCCGGAACTCTACATCCGCTGGGCGCAGTTCGGCGCGTTCTGCCCGCTGATGCAATACCACGGCCAGACCGCGCGCGAGCCGTGGAATTTTGGCAAGGAGGCGGAAGACGCGTACAAGACGCTCGCCAACCTGCGCATGAAGCTGAAACCGACGTTGATCGCGCTCGGGAACGAGGCGACGAAAACAGGCCTGCCGATCATGCGGCCCATGATCCTTGAATTCCCGGACGATCCCCGATTCCTCGGCGAGGACTCCCAGTACATGCTCGGACCGGACCACCTCGTTGCGCCGATCCTCCAGGAGGGCGCGATGAGACGGGTTGTGAAGTTCCCCAAGGGCACGTGGGTTCACCTGCTCGACAAACGGACGTTCAAGGGACCGGTGGACGCCGACGTGGAAATCGGCCTCAAGTCCGTGCCGGTGTTTGTGAGGAAGAAGTAGACGCGATTTCGAAATCGCGCCTACCGGGTATCTCGATGCACCATCTCCGGCGAGAACGCCGGAACGCAGACCGCGATGTACTCCGCCCCGGACGGATCGGGCGTGCTGTACTGGACCCACTCGCCCTTGTGCGCGATGACCCCCTGCCCGGCTTTCACATCCACCGAGCCGGCCTTCGAAGTCACGCGCAGCATTCCGGCAAGCACAACCGTGTACTCGTCGAATTCCGGCGTCTGCCCCGGCTCGACCCAGCCGCCCGGACTTTTCATCCGCGCGACGCTGACCGCGCGCGTCTTCGAGTTCACGCAGCCGATGAACTCCTCGATCCGCTTGGGCTTGTTGCCCGCGGCCTCAATGAGAGTCGGATGACTGATGAGTGTCGGCATGTGCCGCCGCCTTTCCTTCCAGGAACGCGTCGCGATCGCGCTCGAATCGCTCCGGAGAAAAACAGATGTCGAGCCGGTCGCGATACCTGGATTTCTCCTCCTTGTTGCCCCAATCGTATTGCCCCTGGTCGTCCTGCTGGTTGGGACCGACGCTGTAGATCGTCCACGCCTCCCCGGAAACGGCATACAGGAACGGCGCCTGGTTCTTCGCGAACGGATCCTCGGGCAGCGCGTCGAGATAGTCCGGAACGAGCGCGGCCAGCTTGTCCGGCAGGGTCCCGCGATGGTCCGCCTGGTACGCCCGCACGGCCAGGAACAGCGCCATGCCGCGAACGATCGCCTGCGTTCCCACGTAACGCTCCCGGCATTGATCCAGCGCGGGGATGATGAGATTGATCAGGATCCTGCCGATCGGATCGTCCATCAGCACGCCGAACTGCTTCACGGGATTGCGGACCTGGATGGGCGGCACCACGCGCATGAACGAGTCGTCCGCGGCATACGGCGCCGAGGCGTGGGCGATGATGTGCGAGTACACCGCGTCGAAATGAGCGGGCGTGTTCTTCAGCAACCCGGCACGCGCCAGCCGCTTCATCAAACGGGCCTTCTCCTGCGAGCCGCCCGAAAGAGAGAGCAACTCCCAGACGTCGCCTTCGGAGAACATCCGGATCGCGTCCTGGCCCGCCAGCCTCTCGTACCGAATCATCTCGGCGAACGGTTCCGTGTTCTGATCCGATTCAAGAAGCTCCTGGATCCTGTCGCGAAAGAATCGTTTCGGAGGGTTCCCCTGCGCGGCCACCCGGCCCAGGCTGTAGCACGCCATGGCTTTTCCGGCGCAGCCGACGAGACAATCGATCACCGCCCCGCCGCGGGTCAGGTGATCCCCGATCCGCAGAACGGCGCGGAAATCGCGCGCGGCCGTCCGCCAGTCGCCGCGGCCGGCGGCCCATTCCGCTTCGAAGCACAACGCCCGGCTCTTCTCGAGAACCACGGAAACGTACGGCACGAGACACGTGAACGAGTTCATCGTGACGAGCTGGCAGCGCTCCATGTCCGCCGCCTTGCGGTACATCGCGAAGGCCTCGGTGTCAGCCGCCACGATCGCCTCGAGCTGCGTGTACGAGCCCTTCGACCATCCAAGCGCCTTGAACCGCTCGTACTCGTTCGTCGCATCGCCCATCCGCGGCAAGCCGGCGAAATTGGTCATCTCGCGGATGTAGTAGAACGCGTTGTCCGGCGAGACCTGGTCGGGACGCAGAATGGGCCGCGTCGGCTCGAGCTGCACATGGGGGAGACGCTCCGGCCACGGCGGCGCCGACCACCGGGCCCAGAGAACGGCCGCGATGAGCAGAACGATGACACAGAGGATGATCTTCCCCGCTCTTCTCATGGCTTGCTACTTCACCACAGCGCCGCTGGAGAGATCGCCGTCGATGCTGACGAGGCGGAGCGACTCGCCCTTCGACGCCGCCAACAGCATGCCCTGCGACTCCACGCCGCGAATGGTCGCGGGCTTGAGGTTGGCGACGACGACCACGGTCCGCCCGACAAGCTTCTCCGGCTCGTAGTAGAGCGCGATGCCCGCAACGATCTGCCGCTTCTCCTCGCCCATCATCACCTGAAGCTTCAGGAGCTTCGTCGCTCCCTCAACTTTTTCGGCGGCGACCACGCGCGCGGTGCGCATCTGGACCTTGGAAAAATCGCTGTAGTCAATGAGTTCCGTCACTCCGACCGGCGTTTCGGCCTTCGCCGCCGGGGTCGGAGCCGGCTTCGGCTTGACCGGCTGCGCGCCCAACTCCAGTTGCTCGCCCGGCTTCGGCTCTTCCGCGACGATGCGCGGGAACAACCCGCCGACTTCCGCGATCGGCGTGCCGGCCGCAAGAATCCCCCACTCGCGCAACTGCGCCTGGTCCGGCTTCGGCTTCTGGATGCCCAGCGCCTTCCGGAGTTCGGACATCTTCTCGGGCATGACCGGGAAAAGCAGTGCGGCCGCGACGCGGAGAGCTTCCGCGGCGGTGTACAGCGTCGCCCTCAGCGGCGCCTTGTCTTCCTGCTTCGCCAGCGTCCACGGCTGCTTGATTTCGAGGTACCGGTTGATGCCGCGGACAGCCGCGATCACCTGCCCCAGCCCCTCGCTGATGCGCATGTCGTCCACGGACTTTTCCATGCCCTGGACGGCGCTCTGAACCGCCTCCCACATGGCTTTCTCGTCGGCGCCTGAAAGAACGTCCGCCGGCGGCTCAGGAATTTTTCCGCCGCAGTAACGGACCGTCATGTTGAGGACGCGGCTGAGCAGGTTGCCGAGGTCGTTCGCGAGGTCGGCGTTGTAGCGCCGCACGAACGCGTCTTCCGAGAAACTCGCGTCCTGGCCGAGCGTCATTTCGGCCGTCACAAAATAGCGGAACGCGTCCACCCCGTACTTCTCGATCATGTCCATCGGGTTGATCACGTTGCCGAGCGACTTGCTCATCTTGCTCTCGCCGATCAGCCACCAGCCGTGGGCGAAAATCGTCTCCGGCATTTCGACGCCCATCGCCTTGAGCATCGTCGGCCAGTACACCGTGTGCGTGGTCAGGATGTCCTTGCCGATCAGGTGGTAGGAAGCCGGCCACCACTTGTTGAACTTCAGGTCGTCGCTCCGGTAGCCCACGGCGCTGATGTAGTTCACGAGCGCGTCGAACCAGACGTAGCAGACATAGTCCTTGTCGAAGGGCAGGTCGATGCCCCAGGCCATGCGGCTCTTCGGCCGCGAGATGCAAAGGTCGTTCAACGGCTTGCGCAGGAAGCCGAGCGTCTCGTTGCGCCGATGGTCCGGCTGGATGAACTTCGGGTGCTCGTTGATGTACTGGATCAGCCACTCCTGGTACTTGCCCATCCGGAAGAAGTAGTTCGCTTCCTTGATCTTCTCGACGGGCCGGTGGCATTCCGGGCATTTGCCGTCCACGAGGTCCTTCTCCATGAAAAACCGCTCGTCCGGCACGCAGTACCAGCCGTCGTACTCCGCGCGGTAAATCTCGTCGCGGTCGTACAAATCCTGGAGGATCGCTTGGACAACCTTCTTGTGACGCTCCTCCGTCGTCCGGATAAAATCGTCGTTCGTGATCTTCAGCTTCTTCCACAGCTGCTGGAAGCGGACGACCGTGCTGTCCGCCTGCTGCTGCGGGGTGATGCCCGCGGCGTCGGCGGCCTTCTGCACCTTCTGGCCGTGCTCGTCCGTGCCGGTCAGGAAATACGTCGGCACATCCAACAACCGGTGGTAGCGCGACAACACATCAGCGACGATTGTCGTGTACGCGTGGCCGATGTGCGGCTTGTCGTTCACGTAGTAAATCGGGGTCGTAACGTAAAATTTTGTGCGTTCCATATGAGTCTCTCAAGTGCGCGCCATTATAGACGCCCCCACGCCGGAAGCAATCGAAGTGTAAAGAGTCTTCCATCCTTCAGCTGCCGCGTTTCCGCCTGACACGAGATTTGTGTCTTAACCCAAACAACCGCTATTGAAGACAAGAAGATCAACCACGAATTGACACGAATGCACACGAAGTAAATAGGCGGATTCTGTTCGTGTCGATTCGTGTCAATTCGTGGTTGAACTCTTTGAATTGCGGGCTGGGGCGCGGTGTTATGACTGAGAAAATCGGGAGCTGAGACGATGAAAAGAAACAGCACATTTCGGATAGCGGCTCGACCTTCAGACGATCATGTCGATCTCAAACATGAAGGCCCCCCGTATCATGATATGGATGATCTTGCAGGAAGCTTGAGCCACAAGGAAGCCGACAAGATGCTCAAAGAGCTCAAGCAAATGCGGCGAGTCACCGCCCGCGGTCGCGGATGAATGCGGCGACCGAGCGGTCCCACGTCTTCTCGCCCTTGGCCGTGAAGAAGCAGCCGGGAATCTCACCCATCGCGCGGTGGTATTCGACGCACTCGCAGCAGCGGCCGTGACGCTCGCAGCTGTACGTGCAGGGGCAGTTCTTTGAATTGGCAGCCTGGTTCGGACATTGGCTCATGGGTACCTCCGAGCAACTTCACGATTTTCCAATGTTTGGAAAAATTTGCTATATTTTTTCCAATCCTTGGAAAAAGGGAGGGCGTTATGATTGCGGAACTGACCATCATCAGCGTGTTTGCCATGGGTTCAACGATCCCGGCGAAGTACTGCTGCTCGCGCGTGTCGCCGCCGATCTCCTGGAGCGCAGTCCCCACGGGCACGCAAAGCGTCGCAGTCCTTTGCGACGACCCGGACGCGCCCGGCGGCGACTGGGTCCACTGGGTGCTCTTCAATCTGCCGCCGGATACGCAGAAGTTGGAAGAAGCAGTCCCGTCGAAGCCGCAACTTCCGAACGGCGCGATCCAGGGAACCACGGACTACGGCCGCTCCGGCTACGACGGCCCCTGCCCGCCTCCCGGCCGGCCGCACCGGTACTTCTTCAAGGTCTTCGCGCTCAACACGAAGCTCGCGCTGGACTCGTCCGCCACAAAAGCCGATTTGCTGGAGGCGATGGAAGGACACATTCTCGCGCAGGGACAGCTGATGGGAAAATTCGGGCGGTAAAAGGAACTTCATGAACATCAAGCACAGCGACGCGGTCGCGTCGGAAGAAGTGAAGGCCGGCAAGGGAACGGTGCGGCAGGTCCTGATCGGGCCGGACGAGGCGCCGCATTTCGCGATGCGCCGGTTCATCATGCAGCCGGGCGGTGGCATGCCGAACCACACGAACACCGTCGAGCACGAGCAGTACGTCCTGCGCGGGCAGGCGAAGGTCGGCATTGCCGACAAGGTGTTCGACGTGAAGCAGGGCGACGTGGTGTTCATCCCGGCGGGCGTTCCGCACTGGTACCAAGTCACGGGCGCCGACCGATTCGAATTCCTCTGCCTCGTGCCGAACCTCCCGGACAAGACGGAGATACTGAAATGATTCCCGAATTCGCGCAATAGTCGGACGTTTCGTAATCGTAATCCTAATCTTAATCGTAATCTCTTCTTCCCCCGATGATTACGATTAAGATTAAGATTACGAACGGGGAGCTACATCAGCGACACGGCGTCGACATCGATCGCGCACGAGACACCGTCCGGCCACTTGAAGATCTTCATCACTTTCTTCAGCGGCGCGGTGACGAGTTTCGTCGTCGGCGCGCGAAGAATGACCTGGTAGCGGTAGTGCCCTTTCGCCCGCGCCAGCGGCGCGGGGGCTGGGCCGGCGAGAACAACAGCTTTCGGCAGTTCCGGCTGCAGCGCCTTGACGAACGCTTCGCCCGAGAACGAAACCTTTTCTTCGACCAGCCCCTTCATTGTCACGCACACGAGATGGGCGTACGGCGGATACGACAGCTCGCGCCGGAATTCGATTTCCTGGTCCACGAAGCCTTCGTAGTCGAGCCGCCGCGCGGCCTGGATGGCCGGGTGAAAAGGCGTGTACGTCTGGACGATCACCTCGCCCTTCACGTCGCCGCGCCCCGCCCGCCCCGCCACCTGCGTCAGCAACTGGAACGTGCGCTCCGCGGCGCGGAAATCGGGCATGTGAAGGCTCATGTCGGCCAGCAGCACGCCGACCAGCGTGACGTTCGGAAAATGAAGGCCCTTGGCGATCATCTGCGTGCCGACGAGGATATCGATCTTCCCGGTCCTGAAATCACCCAGGATTCGACGGTGCGAATCTTTCTGCGTGGTCGTGTCGGAATCCATCCTCTGGATGTGGGCCTTCGGGAACACCTTGGCGAGCACCGCCTCGACGCGCTGGGTGCCGAATCCGGCGAAGCGGAACGCCGGATCCCGGCAGTCCTTGTTCGGACACTGCTTCGGCACCTTGCGCCGCACGCCGCAGATGTGGCAGACGAGTTCGTCCGTCTGCCGGTGATACGTCATCGCGACGCTGCACATGTCGCACTGGGCGACGAACCCGCACTTCGGGCAGATCAGGGACGTGGCATAGCCGCGCCGGTTGAGAAACAGCATGGTTTGCTCGGACCGGTCGATCCGCTGCTGCACGGCGTGGATCAGCTCGCGCGAAAACACGTTCACGTGCCCCTCGCGCTCCGCCTCAACCCGCATGTCCACGACATGCATCACCGGCATCTTGCGATGGTCCACCCGGTGCGGCAAACGCGCGAGGCCGTACTTTCCCGAGAGGGCGTTGCAGTAGGACTCCAGCGCCGGCGTCGCCGTGCCAAGCACCACCGAGCACTTTTCCATGTGGCCGCGCATCACCGCGACATCGCGCGCGTTGTACCGGGGCGCCTCTTCCTGCTTGTAGGACGGCTCGTGCTCCTCGTCCACGACGATCAGCCCGAGGTTCTTGACCGGGGCGAACAGCGCGGAGCGCGCGCCGATCACGATCTGCGCCTTGCCCTCGTGCACGCGATGCCACTCGTCGTGCCGCTCCCCCTCCCCCAGGCTGCTGTGCAGGACGGCGATGCAGTCGCCGAATCGCCCCCGAAACCGTTCGAGCGTCTGCGGCGTGAGCGAGATTTCCGGCACAAGCACGATCGCGCCCTTGCCCTTGTCCATCGCGCACTGAATCGCCTGAAGATACACCTCGGTCTTGCCGCTGCCGGTGACGCCGTACAGCAGGACAACGGAAGGCTTGAGGGTGTCGATGGACTCCCGGACCATTTTCAGCGCGTCGGCCTGCTGGGGCATCAACTCAAGCGGCTGGGTTTTGAGGATGGTCTGGTTCGCCATCGGGTCGCGCCGGACCGCGCTGCGGCCGATCTGCACAAACCCCTTCTCCTCCAGGGTGCGGATCGTGCCGGTCGTGGTGCCGGCGTTCTTCGCAAGGTGATGAAGGAACATCTCCTTGCCGCCCAGGAGAACATCCAGCACCGCGGCCTGCTTGGGCGCGTGCTTGCGCAACTCCTCGACCGCAAGCTCGTTCGTGGCGGCGTCGGTCGGAAACACCATCAGCCGCTCCTTGAATCCCGCGCCCTTCTTCCGGACGGCGCTGGGAAGAACCGTGCGGACGGCCGCTTCGACGGGGGCGCAGTAGTAGTCGGCGATCCAGCGCGCAAGGTCGAGAATGTTCTGCTCGACGAGCGCCTTCTTGCCGACGCGGTCGCGAATTTCCTTGAGCCTGGAGATGTCCACGTCCGACTTGTCGGCCAGGCTGACGATGTAGCCGCGCGCCTCGGAGCGGCCGAACGGGACGACGACCTGCGATCCGACCTTCAAATCCGCTTCGAGCCGCTCGGGAATCAGGTAATCGAACTCCCGGTCCACGGCGATCTCGACAATCACTCTGGCGATACGCGGCATCGGGATTATTGTTCACGGGCCGCGGGAATAGGCAAGCGTTGAGAAATCTTCGATCCGTCTGAAAAAGTGATTTGGACGCAAATCTCCCTCTGACTATACTCCGCAACCAGCTCCAGGGGATACAAAGGATGACGATGAGCGACTTAAGCAAGAATCCAGAAACCCGCATTGCTCTTTTCCAGCGAAAGGAAGTCCGCCGAGCCATTCACAACAATGAGTGGTGGTTTGTTATCGCGGATGTTGTCGCCGCGTTGACTGATTCGGTTGACCCGCAAGGCTACATCAAGGATATGCGCCGCCGTGATCCGGAAATATCCAAAGGGTGGGGGCAAATTGCCACCCCCCTTTCAATCGCGACCCCGGGGGGACCGCAAAACCTCAACTGCGCCAACACTGAAGGAATCTTTCGCCTCATCCAATCCATCCCCAGCCCCAAGGCTGAGCCATTCAAGCGCTGGCTCGCCAGGGTCGGTTACGAGCGCATCCAGGAAATCGAAGACCCGGAACTGGGCACCAAGCGCACGCGCGCCCTCTACAAGGCCAAGGGCTACTCCGACGACTGGATCGAGAAACGGATGCGCTCCATCGCCATCCGCGACGAACTGACCGATGAATGGAAGAAGCGCGGCGTGAAGGAAAAGCGCGAATACGCCATCCTCACCGCCGAAATCTCAGAAGCTACCTTCGGCCTGACCCCCAGCCAATATGCCGAGTTCAAGCGCCTCAAACGCGAGAACCTTCGCGACCACATGACCGACCTCGAACTCATCTTCTCCATGCTGGGCGAAGCCGCCACCACCGAAATCACCCGCACCCGCGACGCCCAAGGATTCCCCGAAAACAGGCAAACCGCCCGCGCCGGCGGCACGGTCGCCGGCAACGCCCGTCGCGAACTCGAACAGAAAAGCGGACGCAAAGTCGTCACCAGCGAAAACTACCTCTCACACGACAAATCGACGAAGAAGTTGCACTCGTTGAACGCCTCCAACAAG
>CALMZY010000125.1 GCA_937870865.1 uncultured Lentisphaerota bacterium
ATGCCTGACGGATAATCGGTCATACTCGCTGCCGCCGCATCCACCCGAAGACACAGCCCAGCGAGCCCAAGAGCAACAACGCTACGGTCGAGGGCTCTGGAATGATATAAGCAACCCGGAAGCCAAAACCATCGCCCTCCGTTGTCGGATCAGCCGGATTCTGATGGGTGTTTCGCAATGATGACTCACCCTCAAAGAGACCGCCGCCGCGTATGATCCGATAGTTCGACGGTTCAAACGTGTCCGTCCACTCCTCGACATTCCCCCCCATGTCATATACTCCATACGAACTGCATCCGGTCGTCTCTCCAATGGCTGTGAAGTATACCCCGCCGTGCCAGTACGGTACATCACCGAAGTTCATTTCTCGGGGTGTTGTTTCGTCTGTCGGCTCCGACGGTACATCATCCGACCCGTTCGGATACGTGCTGTACGTGTCCGTCTCCGGATCGTAATACGCCGCCTTATACCATTCATCCTCCGACGGAACCACCCACGTCGCGTTTCCCGTCCGTGTTAAGCTATATCCATCCGCAAGCGTATACGACCCCGTCTCCGTATCTCCACTGCCTTGGCCGTTCGCCAGCCAGTTCGCCAATCGGATCCCGTCGTAGAACGACACGTACCGCACCGGCTCGTTCTCCCGCCCCGCCACCGCCGTGTAGCTGTAGCTACCCTCGCTCCCCGTTCGCGCGATAATCGGTATCCCGATCCCGCCCCCGTCGCCCATCGACGCGCTCCAAAGCCCGTTCGGATCGCTCGCCGCCGCGGCGTTCAGAAACTCCGTGTACTGCGCCACCGTCACCTCATACGTGCTGATTTGGTACGGGTAGGCCACGCTGCCCACAGGAATCCATGGATCAGGATACGGGTAATCCGGAGCATTCCCCGCATCCCCAATGGTCGTCATGTCGATGATGACGTCCGCAGAGGCCTGCGACCCCCAAGCCAGAAACGCGATCAGCAGGATGAACCACAGTCGTCTCATTCCGAGGCTCCAAAGCCTGCCCGTGCACGACACTTCAGCGCGTTCATCTGTACCGTCGCGGTGGTCGTGTTGCTGGCGTTCAGAAACTCGTAATGCGGATGAACGCCATTTGCGTAGACCTCCACGGCATTCGTGAGGCCGTGGGATACATTGATCGGGCAGTCTGTCCCGTAATACACTTTCAAGGTTTCCGCACTGACTTGGAGCGACACCGCTTGGCCTTCCACATACGTCACCGAATTCGATCCGATCGTGACTCTTCCCCCAAGGCCGGCGCTGAACTGACGCAAGGCCGCCATTTGCAGATTCGTCCCGTTCCGGCTCATCTCGACATACAGCGCAGAGCCCTGGTATTCGTTGAATGTCTCCCCCGGGAAATACTCCGGCAACGCGCAGATCTTTGCAATCCCCTGGCTGAAGTTCGTGTACGCCGCCCGAACCTCCACGACGTTTGTCGCGGTCAGATTCAGCCGGACGTCGTTGTGGTAGTCGCGCCTCGGGTTCACGTACTGCCAGCCGTTGGCTTTGCGTTCCGGGATGCAGTACAAGGTCCCGTTCGTCATGGACGAGTTGTTCCAGTCGTTCACCGGGTCCCAAGTCCGGATTGCCAACCGTTCCGGTTCAGCCAGCGCGTAGATGCCTGACGGATAATCGGCCATGCTGTTAGTATACCCCGAACTGTATCCCGCGTTTGGCCGCCACACCTTCACATTATCCACCTCGGCAAACACCGTTCCACCGGCTGCCTTGTCTTCGGCCTCCAACATGCACACAGCTCCACCCGTCCAATTCGTTTGCCCGTGAAGCCCCAAGTTCGTCACGCCATTATACGCAACCAGTGCGGTCGTCGCATCCATGTATAGCCGGAGCGGCATTCCCGTCACAAACGCAATCGTATTGCTGCACAGCAGGTTCCCATACGTGCCGGAAACCGAACCCGTTCTGGAGTAGAGGCAGAGGGAAATATTGGAACTTCCAACGCTCCTGTCGTAACACAGGCGTGCAACGACGGCGGGAGCCGGTTCCGAGTAGATCAGGTTCGTCACTGCATCCCGCGAGACTACTAACCGGATTTCAGCTTCGGAACCGGTGACCGGATTCGTGTTGTAGATATCGCCTATATCCACGGAGACCCAGCATCCCATGCTGTCCAGGGTCTCGAATCGAGCGTCCGCTTCAGTGCGGCTCGCGAGACGGAAAGCCACAAGGCCGGTCGCCAGCATAAGGCGTGCTCGACTGTTCTGAATCCAGAACTTGCCCGCAGCACCATAGACCGCCACGGCCTTTCTCCAAGGCCATGCATTCGTATCAGATAAAGAATAAGTGAACGGCCCATCGAACGTGTTGAAGTAGAACTCCGTCCTCTCGCCGGCGGAGTTGGTGTCACCGGCCGTGTTTTCGACCACCTGCGACCTGGATCAGCATATTCGCGAAGGCGGCA
>CALMZY010000126.1 GCA_937870865.1 uncultured Lentisphaerota bacterium
CCGCAAAGCCGATTCCGGCCTTGCCGCCCGCGCCGACCACGAAGCGCCCGCGAACCGCCGCGGCGTTCTTGAATATGTTCCACGCCGAAGCGCCGAACAGCACGCCGACGCCCATCACGGAACCGAAGGCGCAAGCCTTGATCACGTTGAGGATTTCGGAATCCACGTCGGCCACGGGGTCGGCGGAACTGTTCCACACCTTGTTCGTGCCCGCGCCGACAGCGCCAAGCGCCGCGTCGATCACGCGCTTCTCGTGAGAAAGAGCGGCGACCTGCGCGATGGCGACCGCGCCTTCGCGCAGCATGTTCATCACGCCGTCGGCCTCCAACTGCTCCAGGTTGTCCACCGGGTAGTCCAGCGCGTGGGGCTCGCAGTTGTAGGTTTCGTCGGCGACTTCGAACTTCAGCTCCGTGGCGCGTCCGCCCAAAGTGCGAAGCGTGTCCGGGATGTGGAACCGATTCTTCTCGGTGTACTTCTTGTAGCGTCCAACCGCCTTGGAAACGGCCACGGTCGGGGCGAGGAAGTCAGCGACCGGCATGACGGAATCCTGCGCAACGCCTTGCGCGAACTCCTTCAGGACCGGGTCCGAACTGATGGATGAAAGTCTGCTCATGTTCTGTGTTCTCCTTGGGTTACGTCACAGTGATGTTGCCGATCATGGCCGGGCGGCACAGGACCGTCTGGCCGTCGACACCCGCCTCTTCGGCGAGTGCGAGGCCGCGATACGTGCCGGCGGCAGCCGGCAGCGCGCGGACCTTGCCCTTGTCGGCCGGGGTGGCGACATCGGCAAGGACCAGCACGTCGCCGGGGTTGCACGTGCCCTTCAGGGCGATGCGAACCGACTGAGCCGCTTCGATGGGCCGCACGCTCACGTGGGCCGCGTCCGCCGCGCCTTCGATCAGAAGGTACAGGGCGTAGTCGGTGTTGGCGGCGGGAAGCTTCACTTCCGGCACGCCGGTATCGTGGGTCAGCTTGACGAGGCGATCTTCCTTGCCGGTGAGGTCTTCACCCGCAAGGACCTGAAAGTCACCGCGCTTGATGTTGGTCTGCGTCATGTTACTCCATCTCCTTTTCAGCCCTGGCGAACGCGAGGGCGTACGGAATCTTCTCGGTTGCGCGGATCTCCTGCGCGCGGTTACGAATCTTCACCGCGCGGGTCGTGCTGGCCGCCGGAGTCTCTTCCGCGATCTCGGACATGGTCCGAACGGGATTGATCAGGCGGTTGCGGAAGAGCGGCTTCGGCTGGGGCTCGGGTTCCGGTTCGGGAGCCGGAGCGGCCACGGGCGGCTGCGCTCCCCTCGCTTGACGAAGGCCAAGCAGGATATTGATGCTCTCGTCCCGGTTCCGAAGAAGCTGTGCCTTCCAGAAGTCGCTCGTCTCGGGCGTGATGAGGTCATCGAAGTCCTGAAGGTCACGGTTGGCGACCTTGTCTTCGAGTTCCACCGCGTCGGCCAGAAGCGCGTCATACTTCTGCTGAAGCTGCGCGATCAACTGGACCAGCGCCGTGATGAGTTCAATGTCCGCCGCCGTAGCCGGGAGGTTGAGCATCGTCTTGATCTGGGCGACGTCCAACTGCTCCGGGGCCGGTGCCGGGGCTGCGGGTGCTACTTGGTCTGCCATGTTCGTGTTTCCTTCTTGGTTCCAGGGCAAAAGAAAAGGCGGCAAACTGGTGGATTGGCACCAATCTGCCGCCTTTTCTGGGATGCCTCGCGGGTAATTACTCCGCGCGGTTGCCCTACGTTCTATTGCTCAAAAGATCACTGTTCTGATCGTCGCCATTCATACTAAACCGCTAGATATTTGTCAAGGATTATCTAGCTCGTCCTCGTCGATTTTCAGCGGCTTGTAGACCTTGCCGCGTTGGTTCTTCGGCCCCTTCTTGTACGCCTGCGACACGCCTTGCGCGGCGAGGAGCGCGTTCCACGTCACCGGGATGGTGCTGGGAAGTTTCGAGCTGACGGTATTGCCGTAGGCCATGAGACCTACGCCCGCCGCCTGCTGCGGGTTCCAGAGCTTGGCGATCTCTGCCGCATCGCGGTACTTGATCGCCTTGCTCGTCTGCGTCGCCGCAAACTTCGTGAACCCGGCGATGGCGGGCGTGAAACTGTAGAGCGACTTGCCCGACATGTTGAAGGGCCGGTTCTTCGCACGCTCGATCTGAAGCGCGTCGGCCATCTTGTCGGAGATCGCGCCGGACTTCCGGGCCGCTTCGATCTTGTCGTACTGGTACTCCTGGTATGCCCTCTCGGCGAGGTCCTTGGTCCACTTGCCGCCGACGTAATCGCGCGTCTGCTTCTCGACCGGGTTCCCGAGCGTGCCGACCGCGAACATGAGCGCGCGCTTCGCGGGCGTGTCCGCGATGTCGGAATCCGGATTGAGGATGAAGGGTTCTCCCTTCGCGAACGATGCTTCCATGTCGCGGCGGTACTTGTCCTTGATCGCCTGTTCGGTCGTGTGGACAGCGGCGACACCGCCGGCCACGTAGCCGGCGCGGGCCATGAGTCCCTTCGCTTTGGCGGCTTCGGCGGTTGCATCCGCGCCGAACTTGGCCGCCTGCGACTTCAGCCACGCGGATCGCGCCGGATCGGTGGCCGCGACTTGCGCGGCCTTGCTAGCATAGATGTCGGAGACAGCGCCCAGCGCCCGCGCTTCGCTCATGTGTCCGGGGATGCTCGGGATCTCCGTCATCGTCCTCAACTCCGAGCCGGTGAATCCGGCGACGGTGTTGTAGGCTTTGCCGAGATACTGGAGCGGGCTCTTGATCCAAGTCGGGAGCTTGTTCATGGCGGCCTCCTGAAAGGCCGTCATCTTCTCGCCCGCCTTGCCGAAGAGGTCGCCCAGTTTGGACATGCCGGGGAGTTTCGAGATCCCGAGCTTCGCGAGGTTGAGACCGGAAAGCGCCGCGACGGTGTAGGACAAGTCCTGCCCGAGTGCGAGGTAGTGATCGAGACGCGGGTCCATTGTCGGGTTCTGGTCACGGTACTCGGAAATGCCTTTGCCCGTGAGCAGCGAACCACCGAAGACCCCGAGCGCCTTCAGGAAGTTCTTGAGTGCGGGCGTCATCTTGCTGGCCGTCGCGACGGTCTTGGAGCCGCCGGAAATGACGAGGCCTCCGGGGACCATCGCGGCAGCGGTCGCGTAGTCGTCGAACGACATCGG
>CALMZY010000127.1 GCA_937870865.1 uncultured Lentisphaerota bacterium
TCCCCGCATCCGCCGGGTTCAATGGATCGAGGGCGCCGTGAGTCAGCTCGTAGACATCGTCCATCCCGTCGCCATCCTGATCGCGGGGGCGGCTTCTGGGAATCTGTAGGATACGGTAGTAGCTGAAGGAAACTGACCCGGGCGCAGAGGATGTGCAAGCCTGGGGCTGGGACGAACCGAGGCGCATGCCGACCACGGACCACTGCCCTGTTACCAGGCTGTCTGCCGCACGAACTTGATAGTAGGAATCCGTTTCAGAAGGGAACGTGAAGGTAATGTTGGTGGGCGTGACACGACCCACATCAACGACGAAATCGGCTCCCCCCGTTGGAAAAGCCGTCGAGATCCAGAGAATAAAAAACGCCCGAAAGAAACCCCTGCTCGTCACACCCCTCACCCCTGCTCCTGCGGAACCGGTTCCGGTCCCATACCCAATTCGGGCGTGCTATCTAGCATGACGAATGCGCAGCGGCAAGAGCAAACAGACTCCGTTCAGAAAAAAAACAGCGGACCTGACGCTCCAACAGAAATCTGTCAGCAGGAGAAATTGCACCGGAACCAGTCCAGCATCAGAGCGAGAACCTGCAGTTCCCACGGGAGTGAATTGAACGTGTGATCCGCTCCGGGGACGACGTGCCGGACCACGGCGCGGCGAGCCTTTTCCCCTTGAAACACCTTGGAGTGCGGCAGTAGCGGCAAAAACCCCACACCCAGAGCAAGATTCGGCGAACCGCTCCCCTCCAAGGTGTGCTGAGGCTTCATTTCTGGAACATCTCAGCCAGAACTTCGAGCACGCGGTTGCCGGATACTTGCGAGAGCTGGCCAAGTTTCTTGACCAGCCGTTCCTTGTCTACGGTCCGGATTTGATCAAGCGCGATTTGCCCCTCAACACCCTGAAAGACGCAATTCACGCGGGTCGGATAGTGGCGCCCCTTGGTGGTCATTGGCGCGATAATGACCGTGCCGATGTTGTGGTTCATCTCATCAGGAGTGACGACCGTACACAGCCGCGTCTTCTTGATCTCATGGCCAATCGTTGGATCGAGGGCTACAAGGAAGACATCGAATCGACTTACTTCCATTTCCACTCCTCGTCATCCCAACGCGTCGAAATGGATTGGACGTCCAGCAGCTTGTCGTCACCCAACCGGGCCATCTGCTTGAAAGCCCTGTCCCATCCCGATCGGGCATGACGAGGGGCATGAATCAGGATCGTACGATCCTGAACATCCATCTCGATCGTCCCCGTGAGCCCACATTGGTCGATAAGCGGCTTCGGTATGCGAACGCCTCGCGAATTGCCTATCGGAATCAGTGTTGTTTTCATGTCTTTAATGTACTCACATTGTAGCTACACGTCAAGACGCCTGTCTACCGGGCGAAATTGCACCGGAACCAGTCCAGCGTGAGAGCGAGAACCTGCAGTTCCCACGGGAGAGAATTGAACGTGTGATCCGCTCCGGGGACGACGTGCCGGACCACGGCGCGGCGAGCCTTCTTCAACGCGATCTCGTATTCGCGCGAAACTTTCGCGGGCACAGTCTGATCTTCGCCGCCATGAACCAGCAGAACCGGCGTTCGGGTCTTTGTAATGGCCCGAATCGGCTGATGCTTTCCAATATCATCGAAGAAACACCTGCCCACCGCGTTCCCGCTGTAGTCCACACAGCCCATGAGCTTCAACTGGCGCGCGGCCGCAGCGGTAAGGCGCTGCCGGGCCATCGCCTCGGGATGCCCGACCGGCGCCCACAGCGCCGCCGCGCAGATTCCCGGATCGCTGCCGAGAAGCATCGCCGCAACTGCGCCCCCGAAACTCATACCCAGCACGCCGATTCGCGACTGGTCGATGCCGGGCCGGGAACGGATATATTCCATGGCGGCCCGGGCATCCTTCAGCTCGCCGGAGATCGTCATGCTGGAGAACTCGCCTTCACTGTCGCCGGAACCGCGAAAGTCAAACCGGAGAGCGGCAATTCCCGCCTTCGCCAGCGCGCGGGCCTGCTTAACAAACAGACGGTGCGATTCCACCTTGGTCCCGGTGAACCCGTGGAAGAGGACGACGGCCGGGACCTTGCCCTTGCGGCGTTCCGGCATGTGAAGCATGCCGACGATCTGCATGCCGTGGGATTTGAAGGTTATCGGGGTTTCCATGCTGCCTTCTGTTCAGGGTTCACAGTTCACGGTTCAGGGTTTGAGCGAAAGGTTGACGGCGTCCCATCTCGCTCCAACAGGGAACCCCGAACCGGGAACCGTGAACTCGCTCACGTACTCTTCACCGCCTCAATCAACTTCACCAGCTTCTCGCGCTTCTCCAAAAGCTCCTGTCGGCGCGCGCGCTGTTGATCGACAACGGCCGCGGGCGCTTTGCTCACGAAGCTCTCGTTTCCAAGCTTCTGGTCCACGCGCTTCAAATTCTCGTCCACTTCCTCAAGCTGCGCGGTCAGCCGCTTCGCTTCGGCGTCGGCATCGACCGCGCCTTCCAGCGACATATACACCGTACCGAGCGGCGTGAGCGCGCTGGGCATCGCCTTCGCGGGCGCAAACCCGGCGTCGATCTTGAACTCGCCGCACCGGAGCAGCGCCACGATGGTCGGCTGATCGGCGACGGACTGCTTCGCGTACTGGTCGTTGGCAGGCTTGAGGATGAAGTCCACCTTCTGTGACGGCGGGATACCGGAATCCGTCTTGAGCGTGCGGGCGATCCGGATCAGCTCGTGGCGGGCGTCCACGTAGTCCACCACGGCGCCGTCGATCCCCAGCGACTTCACATCCGCCTTCGGCCACGGGGCGCGCATGATCGTCTCGCAGGACTTGTTGTAGCCCATGCCATGCCACAGTTCTTCCGTCAGGAACGGCATCAGAGGGTGCAGAAGCTTCAAGGCATTCGCGAACACGTGGTGCATCACATTGAGCACGTCCTGCTTGCGGCCCTCGTCGGTCCCGTAGAAGACCTGCTTCGAGTACTCCACGTACCAGTCGCAGAACTGGTGCCAGAGGAATTCATAGAGCGCCTTCGCGTAGTCGTTGAAGCGGAACTTCTCGAGATTCTCCGTGCACGCGGCGGTGCAATCGTGCAGGCGCGCGAGGATATGCTGGTCGTCCGCGCTGAGTCGGCCGATGTCGAACTTCGCGTTCTCCGCGTCGATCGCGCGATCCTTCGTGTGCATCTGCATGTAGCGCGCGGCGTTCCAGATCTTCGTCCCGAAATTTCTGCCGATCTCGAACTTCTCCGCGGAGACGTACACATCCTGCCCCGTCGCGGTCAGCATCGTGAGGCTGAACCGGAGCGCGTCGGCGCTGTACTGGTTGATGATGTCGAGCGGGTCTATGGAGTTCCCAAGGCTCTTGCTCATCTTCAGCCCGGTGTCGTCGCGCACGGTGCCGTGGATGTAGACCTCGCTGAAGGGGATGTCGCCCATGAATTCCATGCCCGCCATGATCATGCGCGCGACCCAGAAGAAGATGATCTCCGACGCGGTCACGAGGGTGTTGGTCGGGTAGTAGAACTTCAGGTCTTCGCTCTTCTCCGGCCAGCCGAACACGCTGAACGGCCAGAGCCACGAAGAGAACCACGTGTCGAGCACATCCTCGTCCTGGCGAATCTTATCCGAGCCGCACTTCGGGCACTTCTGCGGCTGGCCCTTCGCGGCCCACTCGTGCTTGCACCCGTCGCAGTAGAACACCGGGATGCGGTGCCCCCACCAGATCTGGCGCGAGATGCACCAGTCGCGGATGTTCTCCATCCAGTCGA
>CALMZY010000128.1 GCA_937870865.1 uncultured Lentisphaerota bacterium
GCCACATGCTGGGGAACTCTCGCATCCGCAGTCTTCATGGCGTCATCACACCTATTTGGGCTTGAGAGGCAATTTCATCGTGCTGTCGCGGCGGGGACCGACGGAAAGAATCCAGACCGGGACTCCCGTCAGCTCCTCCAGCCGGCGGATGTACGCCTTGGCCTGCGCGGGAAGATCCTCGAACCGGCTGACGTCCTTCGTGGAAACCTTCCACCCCTTGAAGTCCTCGTAAACGGGCTTGCACTTCTCAAGGACCCGGATGTTCGCCGGGACGGTTTCGTACCGCTTGCCGCCGCATTCGTAGGCAACGCAGATCCGGATGGTCTCCAGCGAGTCCAGGACATCCATCTTGGTGACCGCCCAGAAATCAATGCCGTTGATCATCACGGAGTATCGAGCGACAACGGCATCAAACCAGCCGCAACGCCGCGGCCGGCCCGTGGTGGCTCCGAACTCATGCCCCGTCTCGCGGATCATCTTTCCGGTATCATCCAACAGCTCCGTCGGGAAGGGCCCCTCGCCCACGCGTGTCGTGTAGGCTTTGACCACACCGATGACCCGGTCGATCCGGTGCGGCGCAACGCCGCTCCCGGTGCAGGCGCCGCCGGCCGTCGCGCTGGACGACGTCACGAACGGGTAGGTGCCAAAATCGATATCCAGCATGGTGCCCTGCGCACCCTCGAAGAGAACGGATTCGCCGGCGGCGATCCCGCGGTTGAGGATGGGAATCGTGTCCGTGATGAAGGGGGCCAGCCGCTTTGCCGCGGCGGTGTATTCGGCCAGGACATCCTTTTCCGCAATCGGCGGGGCACCCAGAGCCGCCAGGATGCTGTTCTGCTCCTTGATGTGGGCGGAAAGCAACGACGGGAAATCCGGGTCCAGCATGTCGCCCATGCGCAGGCCCACGCGCGCCGCCTTGTCGGCATACGAAGGGCCAATGCCGCGTTTCGTGGTGCCGATCTTGTCGCCGTGCGAACGCGCCTGTTCGCGGTACTCATCGCTCACGCGGTGGAACGGGAACACGATGTGCGCGCGATCGCTGACGAACAACCTTCCATCAGGCTGGATACCGCGCTGCTGGAGTTCATCCAACTCCTTGAGGAGAGAAAGAGGATCCACAACCACGCCGTTGCCGATCACGCATTTCTTGCCGGCATGGAGGATGCCGGACGGGATCAAGTGCAGGATGTAGCGGGCATCGCCGATCTCGACCGTATGGCCCGCGTTGTTTCCGCCCTGGTAGCGGACCACCCAGTCCACTTCCCGGGTCAGCACATCGATGATCTTTCCCTTGCCCTCATCGCCCCACTGGGCGCCGATCAATACCATGTTGGGCATCCGGATTCCTCGCTTTCAATCGCTGGGTGTTTCTCGCCAAAATAATGGCCCTCTTCCTTTCGATTGAGGGCCCCCTGAACGTGCGCAGAGCGTAGAGAAAGGCCTGAAACGGGTCAACTTCAAAGAGGGTCAGTCCACGAAACGGTACTTCAGGATGCACCACAGAGCGCGGAATCCGTCCTTCCAGGTGATCTTCTTCCCCTCGGCGTAGTCCCGGCCGTAGTACGCGATGGGCACTTCGTAGATGCGCCATTTCTTCCTGGCGACCTTGGCGGTAATTTCGACCTCGAATCCGAACCGGTTCTCGCAAATCCGAATGTCCCTGAGCACTTCTTTTCTGAAGACCTTGTAGCAGACCTCCATGTCGGTGAGGTTCAGATTGGTCATCATGTTGGAAAGCATCGTCAACAGCCTGTTGCCGACGTAATGCCAGTAGAAGACCACGCGGTGCGCGCCGCCGCCGAGGAATCGCGAGCCGAAAACGACATCCGCATGCCCGTCGAGAATCGGGTGAAGGAGATGGGGATATTCCTTTGGGTCATACTCGAGATCGGCATCTTGAACCAGTACGACATCTCCCGTGGCCACCGCAAAGCCGGTCCGCAGGGCCGCGCCCTTGCCCTGATTCTTCTCGTGACGAAGAAGAACCATGTTCGGGTACCGGCTCCGGGCCTGTTCGAGAACCGCCTGCGTCCCATCGGTTGAGCCGTCGTCCACAACGACCAATTCGGTGACGAGGCCCGTGTCCACCTGCATGACCATGCCGAGCAACCGGTCCACGGTGTGAACTTCGTTGTACACGGGGATGACAATTGAAAGCTTCACAAAACCTTCCCCTCTTCCGGGCGCGATCATAGCCGGCAAGGCGTCGGAAATGAAGCATGGAAACACGAGGGGGCTATTTCGACAACACGCGGACGTTATCGATGTAGAGGATGTCGCCGGGTTTCGCCTGATCGAAAAACAGACCCAACGAATGGATGCGGCCGAGGTCGAGGGACCGACCCGAAGGAGTCGATTCGGCGATCGCCCGTTCGACGCAGAGGGTGTTCGTGCCGGGGAAAAGCGTCCTGAAGTCCTGGAAACGTTCCGTGTAAACCGGGTCCATCCGGTCATCGATCCGAAGCCATATCTTGAGAGGGGTCGGGCCGGGCACATGCGCATCAAAACACAGCCGCCTCATGTGCGAGAGATCGAGCACGCTGTCGGTCAGGAATATCCCCGGGTAGTTGTCCGGCTTCTCCACCTCGATCTTGAGTGTCCAGTTTCCGTGCGTGGCGCGCTCCCGGGTTCGCGAGACGCGGCAGCCGTTGACCGACCACCTGCCGATTTCCGCGCGCGATTCAAATGAAGCCAGCAAGGGGAAGGCGCGGCGGGCCGCCTGACGATCGCAGCGGATGAGTACCAGGGGAAGAACCGCCGCGAAGGCCAACGCCAGGGCAATAGAGCCGCACGAAACGCGCATAATCCATGCGCGTTTCGACAACGCCGCGCAAACACACACGGCAGCCACACCGCCTGTCACGCCCAGGAGGACATCTCTCGCTCCGGCCGTACGTCCGACGAAGGGCTGAACGAACTCGGCCAGCAAACCAATCCCCAGCGCCGCGGCCACGATCAGAACCGCACGCCGCAGGGAAAGGGCACATGTTCCGCCGGGAAGGAAGACCAGGAGAAAGACCGCCAGCGCGAACAGCACGAAATGCGCGAAGTCCTGAAGGTACACCATCCATCGGTCGCCGTGGTGTTCCGGCAGAGGGACCAGCAGCAGCACGCAGAGAGCCGCCAGGATCGAAATAACCATCAGAACCGTGCGCTTCACGGGGCCCCCGATCTACGGGCTGTTTGTATATGACACACGGTAGACGCGCCAGCTTGCATTGGACGATTCCACGTCCTCGAACGAGTTGGTGGTTCCGTCCACCGTCACCGTGAAGTTGGCCTTTTGATTGGTGCCTGCGCCGGTCTGCGCCGTCAACCACGAGGTGTAGTTCGTCGAATACTGGACCGTGAAAGTGCCCGCAGCGGCACACTGCCAGACGATGTTATTCATCCCGCGCGCGCGGCTGATGGCCATCAATTCCAGGTAGATATCCTCGGCCGGCATGTACTCGGAGCCCTCCAGCCAGACCACCCGGTAACAGCGGAAGGGGTACGTGGCCGACTCAACATCCTCGTACACAAAATCTCCGCCGCGCGCCGACCGGAAGATCGGCGTCTGGTTCGGGAGCCCGCCCGTGGGGGCATTGAGCCACGCCACCTCGCCGCCGGGCAGATTGGTCGAATATTGGACCTGGTACACCTCGTCCCACGCACCGCGCCAGTAAACGTACCGCAACCTGTTTCCGGTGTAG
>CALMZY010000129.1 GCA_937870865.1 uncultured Lentisphaerota bacterium
CCGTTTGGTCATAGACGTGAAACTCGTAAACCACGTTGGTCCAGCCGTTTGAAGCGGGAACGGGCCACCAGTAAGCATCGTCCCACATGTTCGTGTACATCGTGTTGCCTTCGAGGAACAGGATGTGCGCCGTGTCGTTGGATCGGATGGCCGTGTGAAGGCGCGTCACCAGAGGCAAGATGCTGTTGGAAAACGCGGTCTGGTAGTCCGATTTCGCCGAACCCTGGCGCGGCGGATCGGGCTCGTTGAACAGATCGTAGCCCGCAACCACCGGGTTCGTCGCGTAACGGAAGGCAATCGCCGTCCACAGCTTCTCCGTCCTGTCCTTGAAGAATTCGCCGAGCCACATTCGGTTCTGGAATGGGTCACGCAGCCCGCTCGCGTGATACGGGTTCTGCCCACCCGGCGTGCTGTGCAAGTCGAGGATCACCCAAAGCCGCCGCTTGGCACACTCATTGAGCGCCCAATCCAGCCGCTCCCACCCGGAAGTCTTGTAGCTGTAGGGAGTGATGTCGTCTTGCAGCAGGGTGTGGAAGAACGCGAGCCGGATGCAGTTGTACCCGAGCGATCTGATCGTATCGAGGTCGTTCGTCGAGAAGTACTTGTCTCGGAACGTTTCAAAGAGAGCCTTGGTGTTCTCGTCGCGCCAGAATCGGAAGCGGTACAGGTTCGCAATCGCGCCACTGCCGGCGCTGCCCACGAAATACACGGTCTGCGTACCGGAAAGATTCGTCGAGAGCGTGATGCACTGCTCCGCGAGCGCGCACCACTCGTCGTACCCGCTCAGGTCATGGCTTGTGGCCTTGGTCGTGAGGGAGCCGATCTCCGTCCCGCCGGGACTTCCTAGCCGCACCTTGATCTGCTTGCCCGCGTCGTTGGTCGGCACGGCCAGCCCGATGGCGAGGTTGCTGACCCCCGAACCGAAGTTCACGTTCGAGAAGCATAGCCAGTCCCCATTGTGAACATTCTCGATGATCTTCACACCTGTGTCGCCGAGCCACGCCGCCCAGGTGGTTCCAGTGGTCACGCCGCTCGCGCCGTTGTTGCTCACGGCCAGCAGAGTAACCCCGAGGTCCACGTTGTTGATCATCAATTCGCGGGCGGTCTGCTCGTCAAGCTGGTCGGCGGCGTTCGTCGCCGTGCCGTAGAGCTTGCCCCATTCGTTGGTCCACAGGACCGGCTCATACTGAAGCATCCACTGTTCCCACTGGAGCCAGCCGCCGATGTTGACGCTCTTCAGGACTACGCGGTTGGAGGACGAATCCACAATGTATTTGCCGCTCGCAGTCAGCATCGGCAACGGCGGGACAGAGTATTTGTCCAGAGGGTCGGTGCTGTAGACGTTGACTTCGTCGCCATCGCTGAACCCGTCGCCGTCGGTGTCCGGGTTGTTCGCGTCGGTGCCGTGTTGCCATTCCCACCAGTCCGGCAGGCCGTCGCTGTCCGCGTCCTGGTCGAGCGTGAAGTTGAGGCCCGTTATCCGGTTGCTGACGGGAATCGAGTTTGACGTGTACTGGCCGGCGATCTCGCCCTCCGTGTACGCGCCGTCGTAGTCCTCGTCAATAAATGCGCGAATCCAGTAATTCGACACAGGCAGTTGCGTGATCGAGAACGAAGCCGGGAAGGTCAGGAAGGCAACGCCGCCGGTCATCGGGTCGCCGCCCTGGGTCCAAGGCAGCATTGAAGAGTAGGCCGTGCTCCAACTGTCCGAGGCTGTAACCGCCACGACCCAGACGTTT
>CALMZY010000130.1 GCA_937870865.1 uncultured Lentisphaerota bacterium
CTGCAGGGCCTCGCGGACATTCATGCCGATGGCCATCGTTTCGCCGACGGATTTCATGCTGACGCCGAGCCGCGGGTCGGCGCCGGCGAATTTCTCGAACGCGAAGCGGGGAACCTTGACCACGCAGTAGTCCAGCGTCGGCTCGAAGCTGGCTGGCGTTTCGCGGGTGATGTCGTTTGGCAGTTCGTCCAGCGTGTAGCCGACCGCCAGCTTCGCCGCGATCTTGGCGATGGGGAAACCGGTGGCCTTGCTGGCCAGCGCGGAGCTTCGCGACACGCGCGGGTTCATCTCGATGACGACCATGCGCCCGGTCTTCGGGTGGATGGCGAACTGAACGTTCGATCCGCCGGTCTCGACGCCGATGGCGCGCATGACCTTGATCGCGCCGTTCCGCATCTCCTGGTACTCGGCGTCGGTCAGCGTCTGTGCCGGCGCCACGGTGATGCTGTCGCCCGTGTGAATGCCCATCGGGTCGAGGTTCTCGATCGAGCAGATGATGACCACGTTGTCCTTGCGGTCGCGCATCACCTCGAGCTCGTATTCCTTCCAGCCCCAGACGGATTCCTCAAGGAGGACGGTGTGGTTCAGGCTGGCCTTGAGCCCGCCCGCGGCGATGTTGCGGAGCTCGTCCATGTTTTGGGCCGTGCCGCCGCCGGTGCCGCCGAGTGTGAAGCTGGGCCGGATGATGATGGGAAATCCGATCTCTTTGGCGACTTCCTCCGCTTCCTTCAAGGAGGAGACCTTGCGGCTCTTCAAACATTCCAGCCCGGCTTTGACCATGGCCTCCTTGAAGAGGTCGCGATCCTCGGCGCGCTTGATGACGTCGATTTTCGCGCCGATCATCTCCACGCCATATTTCTCCAGGATGCCTCTCTCGGCCACCTGGATGGACACGTTGAGGCCGGTCTGCCCGCCGAGCGTGGGCAGCAGCGCCTGCGGCCGCTCCTTGGCAATGATCTTCTCGATCGCCTCGGGAGTGATGGGCTCGACGTACGTGCGGTCGGCCGTCTCCGGGTCGGTCATGATCGTCGCCGGATTGCTATTGATCAGGACGACCTCGTATCCTTCCTCGCGAAGCGCCTTGCAGGCCTGCGTTCCGGAATAGTCGAACTCACAGGCCTGTCCGATCACGATCGGGCCGGAGCCGATGAGGAGGATTTTTTTAATGTCAGTGCGTTTGGGCATGGATGTCTAAACCTGAAACCTGAAACTTGAAACCTGAGTTGGAGGCCTCCTCGGGCTTTCAGCCGTTCCGGTTTCATTTTTCAACACTCAGGTTTCAGGTCTCCGGTTTCAGGTTTCTGTTTACTCCCACTCGATCGTTGAAGGCGGTTTTGAACTGATATCATAGACCACTCGATTCACCCCGCGCACTTCGTTGATGATCCGCCGTGCGATGCAATCCAGCGTGTCGTAGGGCAGGCGGAACCAGTCTGCCGTCATGCCGTCAAGGCTTTGAACGGCGCGGACGGCGACGACGTTTTCGTACGTCCTCTCGTCGCCCATGACACCCACTGTCTGCACCGGCAGAAGCACAACGAACGCCTGCCAGATGTCTCTGTAATTCGGGATCTTCCGGATCTCTTCCTGCATCCGCAGATCGGCTTGCTGAAGCAGGGCAACGCGCTCCTTCGTAACCTCGCCCAGGATTCGCACCGCAAGGCCGGGGCCGGGGAACGGCTGGCGGTCAACGATGTGCGACGGAAGCCCGAGCTCGCGCCCGAGCAGTCGGACTTCGTCCTTGAAGAGCTCACGCAACGGCTCGATCAGCGCGAACTGCAGGTCTTTTGGGAGGCCGCCGACATTGTGATGGCTCTTGATCGTGGCGGACGGCCCGCCGATCGGCGACGAGCTCTCGATCACGTCCGGGTACAGCGTCCCTTGGGCAAGGAACTTCACCTCTCCGAACTTGCGCGCCTCCGCCGAGAAGACGTCGATGAATGTGGTGCCGATGATCTTGCGCTTCTTTTCGGGATCCGTGACTCCTGCGAGCCGTCCGAGGAACAAGTCCGCGGAACGCGCGACATGCAGGTCGATTCCGAAGTGCTTGCCGAACGTCTCCTCGACCTGCTCGGCCTCCTGGTAGCGCAGGACGCCGTTGTCGACGAACACACAGTGAAGCTGCTTGCCGATCGCCCGGTGGAGCAGGGCGGCGACGACGGACGAATCAACGCCGCCGCTCAAGCCGCACAGCACATGATTCGCCCCGACCTTCTCGCGGATGGATTTGACGCTCTCGGCAATGAATTGTGACATTTGCCAGTCGCCCGAGCATCCGCACGTATCCATGATGAAATGGCGAAGGATATCGATTCCCTGAGGCGTGTGGACCACTTCGGGGTGGAACTGCAGACCGAACAGCCGGCGCTCGGTATTGGCCATGGCTGCGATCGGGCAGGTGTGCGTCTTCGCGAGCGCAATGAACCCCGGAGGGAGGACCTCCACCTGGTCGCCATGGCTCATCCAGACGTCGATCTCATCCGGCAGTCCTTTGAACAGAGTGTCTTCTTCCACGATCTCGATGCGCGCGCTCCCGTACTCGCGGGCCTTGCCGGGCCTGACTTGCCCGCCGAGGTCGCGGCCCATGAGCTGCATGCCGTAGCAGATCCCGAGTACGGGGATGCCCATCTCGAACAGCGCCTTGTCGCAGGACGGCGAGCCGGGCTGCAGGACGCTGGCCGGGCCGCCGGAGAGGATGATGCCCTTCGGCTTGCGGAGCTTCAGCTCCGCGGCCGTCGTGTTGAACTTCAGGATTTCAGAGTAGACGTGTTGCTCGCGCACGCGGCGCGCGATGAGCTGCGTGTACTGCGAACCGAAATCCAATATGGCTATCCAGTCGTGCGTCATCATTTTTCTCTTAAGAAGATTTTCGACCGCGGATGGCGCGGATGATCGCGGATTCACCCATCCGCGAAATCAGCGTAATCCGCGGTTAATTCTTCTTCATCAGTTCAATAAACCGTTCAAACAAATACGTCGAATCGTGCGGGCCGGGGCAGGCCTCGGGGTGGTACTGCACCGAGAAGACCGGCTCGCGGCGGTGTCGCATGCCCTCG
>CALMZY010000131.1 GCA_937870865.1 uncultured Lentisphaerota bacterium
GAAGTGATGGCAAGATACCTCTTTGCACTTGTAATGTGATGCCGCAGGGTTGGAAAAACGCGCCGGTCCTGCCTACAATGCGCGCCGTACCCATGAACCGAAACGAACTGCCCATCTTTGAAATCGAGCAGACGCTGGCCGGAGCGGTCCGCCACAGCGGGCGGGTGATCGTCCAGGCGCCGACCGGCTCCGGCAAGTCCACGCAGATTCCGCAGATGCTGCTGGACCACGGCCTGCTCGGTAACGGACAGGTCGTGATTCTCCAGCCGCGGCGGCTGGCGACGCGGATGCTGGCTTCGCGCGTCGCGCGCGAGCGGAACAGCCGGCTCGGCGACGAGGTCGGTTACCAGATCCGGTTCGAGGATCATTCCGGGCCACGCACGCGGATCAAGTACGAGACCGAAGGCATCCTCCTGCGCCAGATGCTGACGAATCCGAAGCTCGACGGCGTGACGGCGATCATCTTCGACGAGTTCCACGAGCGGCACCTGTACGGTGACATCACGCTGGCGCGCGCGCTGCAAATCCAGGAGTCGGCGCGGCCGGATCTGAAACTGCTGGTGATGTCGGCGACGCTTGATGCCGGACCCCTGGAGAAATATCTCAAGCCCTGCGTCGTGTTGGAGTCGGCGGGTCGCACGTACCCGGTGAGCACGGAGTATCTCCCGTCGTCCGTGGGCCGGGACGACGAGCAGGTATGGGAGACGGCCACCCTCGCGTTCGAGCGCGCGGTGGCTGACGGCGCCGAGGGCGACTTCCTGATTTTCATGCCGGGCGCGTACGAGATCAGCCGCACGGTGCAGGCGATCAGGAACTCGCCGCTCGGCCGCGGGTTCATTGTCCTGCCGCTCCACGGCGAGCTCGCGGCGGACGACCAGGACGCGGCGGTTGCGCAGTACGACAAGCGCAAGGTCGTGGTCTCGACGAACGTCGCGGAAAGCTCTCTGACGATCGACGGCGTGCGTGTGGTCATCGACGGCGGGCTGGCGCGGATTCCAAGGTTCGACCCGTACCGCGGCATCAACACGCTGTTGATCGAACGGATCAGCCGCGCGTCGGCCGACCAGCGCGCAGGCCGCGCCGGGCGCACGGCACCGGGGCGCTGTATCCGGCTCTGGACGGAGCGCGAGCACGCCGAGCGCCCGCCGCAGGAAGTGCCGGAAATAAAGCGGCTCGATCTCGCGGAGGTCGTGCTCACGCTCAAGGCGAGCGGGGTCGAGGACGTCAAAACGTTCCGCTGGCTGGAGCCGCCGGAGCCGCGGTCGCTCGAGCGCGCGGAGCTTCTGCTTCACGATCTCGGTGCGCTGAACCACGCGGGTGCGATCACGGACTTGGGCCGCTCGATGCTTTCGTTCCCGGTCCACCCGCGCTACTCGCGGATGCTGCTCGCCGCGAACGGTTACGGCTGCGTGCGCTCCGTGGCACTGATCGCGGCGCTGACGCAGGGCCGCAACCTGCTGCAGCGGAAGCAGGGCGGCGACGTGAAGGAGGACCGGGAGAACCTGCTGGGCGACGAGGCCGAGTCTGACTTCTTCATCCTCATGCGCGCGTGGCGCTACGCGCACCAGCAGCGCTACGATCTCAACAAGTGCCGGCGGCTCGGCATCCACGTGCTGTCCGCGCGGCAGGTCGAGCCGTTGTTCAGCTACTTCCTGGATATCGCGAAGAAGGAGGGGTTGGCGATCGAGGATCGCGCGCCGGACAACGAGGCGGTGCAGAAGTGCGTGCTGACGGGGTTCAGCGACCAGCTCGCGCAACGCGTGGACCGGGGGACCCTGCGCTGCCAGCTCGTGCACGGGCGCAAGGGGATGCTGGCGCGCGAGAGCGCCGTGCAGAACAGCCCGCTGTTCGTCGCGGCCGACGTGCGCGAAATCGAAGGGCGTGACCGCGAGCTGAACGTCCTGCTCGGCCTCGCGACGGCGGTGAAGCCGGAGTGGCTGAAGGAGTTGTTCCCGGAGGATTTCAGCGAGCAGGTGCACGTCCGCTACGATCCGGAATCGAAGCGCGTCGGCGCGGCGAAGCAGGTGCTGTTCCGGGATATCGTGCTGGAGATGAAGCGAATGGACACGCCGCCCGCCGACGAAGCCGCCGGATTGCTCGCGGAGGAAGTGATCAAGGGCACCCTGACGCTGAAGCAGTGGGACCACGCGGTGGAGCAGTGGATCCTGCGCGTCAACTGCCTGGCGCGGTGGTGTCCGGACCTGCAGCTTCCGACGATCACGGATGACGGGCGGCAGGCGATGATCCAGCAAGTCTGCCTCGGCGCGGTCTCTTATAAGGATATAAAGGAAAAGCCGGTCTGGCCGGCGGTGAAGTCGTGGCTGAGCGGGGCACAGCACGCGCTGCTCGAGAAATATGCGCCGGAGCGGCTGGATCTGCCGAACGGGCGGAAGGCGAAGCTGACGTACGTGGCGGACGCCGAGCCGTTCATCTCGATGCGCATCCAGGACTTGTACGACGTCAAGCAGACCCCGAAGATCGCGATGGGCCGCATGCCGGTTGTCGTACACATCCTCGGCCCGAACCACCGTCCCGTGCAGGTCACCAAAGACCTCGCTGGTTTCTGGCGCGAACACTATCCGCGCGTCAAACAGGAACTGCAGAGGAAATACCCGAAGCACGAGTGGCGGTAGCTCGGCGGATTGTTCGGAATCCCGCAGGAAGTCCGGCGGAAAAAGCTTGATTGACGTAAGCGATTACGCTATGGGGTGAGGGCAGCATGACTCAGGGGAACGAGTCGGATGTCTTTTGTTGTGGGTTGGGGATCGGTCCCGATCAGAAGAGGCAGTCATGGGAGATGTGATTCAAGGTGGTGTGGCGGGTTCATCCGGCGCCAAGCCGGAGAACTGGGAGTCGTTGATCTTCGGCGAGCCGGAGGATGCGGGTTTGCCGCAGAGCGTGCAGACGTTGCTGCGGCCCGACGTGGACTACGAGGCACGGCTGGCGGTTCTTCATCTCCTGCCTTCGCAACTGAGCGTCCGGGAAGTGGACGGCCTGCTTTACTACCTCGCGTTGAGAGGTCCGCGCGCGGGTCTTGTCGGTCTTCAGGAGCGGATGCTCAAGCGGGAAACGATGGATCTGATCAGCGGTCAGGCCGCGCATGCCGACAAAGTGGTGCACGGGCTGCTCTCTCTGTTCCGCGATGAGAGGCAGGACGCAGCGGTGCGCAAACACGCCGTTCACTGTCTGAATCATCTGGCCGACCATGTGACCGAAGAGTTGCGGGGAGCGATCCGGCGCGCCCTGCCGCTGTCGCGGAAAGAGCAGCCCCGCGTCATGCCGTGACCAGGGTCAGGTCGTTTGCCGAATCTGGATCGGCATGTCGAGGGTCAGGTGTTCGGCTTCGTCGGGCCGGGTTTTCCCGTCCAGTTTTCGGAACAGCATGCGCGCCGCTTCCCATCCCATCTCGACCATCGGCAGGTGGACCGTGGACAGGCCGGCGAACGCGGAGAAGGGAATATCGTCCCAACCGGTCACGCAAATCTCCTCGGGGATGCCGATGCGCATGGACTTGAGGACCTCGATGGTTCCCAGGGCGACGGCGTCGTTGAACGCCACGAACGCGTCGGGATGCTGCCGGTGGGCGTGCAGGTATTCGTGGACGACCGACTTGGCCAGTACGGCGGTCCACGCTCCTTGAAGAACCGTGCCCGTGACATGGGGGTGTTTCGATACGCTTTCCATAAACGCCTTGCTGCGTTCCTGTCCGTCGAGAATATCCGGAGGACCGGCCAGATGGACCAGGCGCCGGTAACCCTTGGCCACGAGGTGCCCGACCAGGTTCCGCATGGCCGTCTGATTGTCCACGGTCAGTGAGCCCGTGGTATTCCATCCTTTTGCGGAGGAAGGCGGTTTGGACGCGCAGAGCACGGTGGGCTTGTCGCCGTGCTGAACGGCCTGCCGGTACAGGTCGAGAGGAGGCGCGATCAGGATGGCCCCGTCCACCTGGCCGCCGCCGGCAAAGCTCCTCCAGAAGTCGATGTACTCGTCGATGCCGGGCGCGAAGGTACACCACAAGTGGCCGCCGCGCTTCTTCACCTCATCGTCAATGCCGCGGATGATCTCGGCGGTGAACCCGCTTTCCATCCAGCGGCCCAGCACGCCGATCAGGCCGGTCCGGGCCCCTTTCAGGCCGCGCCCGAACACGCTGGGCCGGTAATGATGAACTCGGATGACGTGCTCCACGCGCGCGCGGGTTTCCGGTGCCACCCCGGACTGTTTCTGAACCACGCGGCTGACCGTGCTCTTGGTCACGCCGGCCAGCTTGGCGATTTCAATGATGTTGAGTGGTTTGGAGGCTATAGTTCTCACAGCGCCTATTATTCCAGTCCGGCCCATCAACCATCAACCATTAACCATCTCTTACTCTCCGCTCGTCACCAGCAGGATCTCCTCGATGCTGGTGGTGCCCTCCTTGGCGCGCAGCAGCCCGACATCGCGCAGGGTGAGCATGCCGTTCTTCACGGCGCAGTCGCGCAGAACGCCCGAGCTGGGTTCCCTCAGGACCAGCTCGCGCATCTCGTCGTTGACGAGGAGAATCTCCATCATCGCGCCGCGGCCCTTGTAGCCGGTCTGGTTGCATTTCGGACAGCCGACGGCCTTGTACAACTCCGCGCCCTCGAAGAGCGCCGGGTCAATGTGGTGCAGGCGCAGGATTTCGGTGGGGATTTCCATCGGCTTCCGGCAGGCTTTGCACAGCTTCCGGTACAACCGCTGGGCCTGCGCGCAAAGGAGCGAAGCCGCGAGCATGAACCCGTCGATTCCCATGTAGAGCATGCGGGCGATGGCGCCGGCGGCGTCGTTCGTGTGCAGGGTGCTGAAGACCAGGTGGCCCGTCACGGCGGCCTGCACGGCGATCGCGGCGGTCTCGTCGTCGCGGATTTCCCCGACCATGATGATGTCCGGGGACTGGCGGAGGATCGAGCGCAGGCCGCGCGCGAAGGTCAGCCCGACCTCCGCGTGGGTCTGCACCTGGTTGATGCCCTGCAACTGGTATTCGACGGGGTCCTCGATGGTGACCACGTTCACGTCGCTTGTGTTCAACTCCTGGAGCGCGGAGTAGAGCGTGGTGGTCTTGCCGCTGCCGGTCGGTCCGGTCACCAGCACCATCCCGTGCGGCTGGGAGATGGCGTACTTGAGGTTTTCGTACGCCCGTTGATCCAGCCCCAGCGCGGAGAGACTGGGCGTCAGCGAGGTCTTGTCGAGAATACGCATGACGATCTTCTCGCCGTGGACGGTGGGAAGGATGCTCACGCGAACGTCGCACTCCTTCTTCTGCGCGCGCATCTTGAAGCGGCCGTCCTGCGGAATGCGGTGCTCCGCGATGTTCATGTGGGAGAGGATCTTGAGGCGCGACACGATGGCGTTGTACATGGACTTCGGCGGGCTGGGGAAGTTGTAGAGAATGCCGTCGATGCGGTAGCGGAGCATCACGTTCTT
>CALMZY010000132.1 GCA_937870865.1 uncultured Lentisphaerota bacterium
CGCTGGCGCTCACGGACTTCCGGCTCGACGCCAGGCCGTCCGGGAACAGCGCGAAGATCGTGACCAAGCCGATGGCCGCGACCAGCAGGGCCAAGCTGACTTCCACCAGCGAATAGCCATCGTTTCTTTTCGTGCGCATCTTTGCCTATTCGATATAGATCTGCCCGGTCATGTTCGCGATCTTGATGATGTTCGTATCGGACAGAATTATAGGGCTCATAGTAGTGCCCGCGTTCGTGTTCACTTCCAGGTAGCCGGCGGTCAAGGGAATCCAAGTGGTACCGAAGCATGACCAGGAATATCCCTTCGAGGCGCTGTATTCGATCACGTACGCCCGTCCATTCGGCCGGAACTTCACTGTGCAAAGATCACGGTCTGCGCCGCTGTCATTCGGGAAAGGAAAGGAGGTAAGGCTGCCAGGCGCGCAGCTGTTGAACACAGTACTGGTGCTGATGCTCGTGTTTGGGTGGAAGAAGACGCCTTTCGGCAGCGTTTTCCATTCCGTGATGTACTCGTAGCGGTCGGTCGCGCGATTGCTCGCGATGACGGCGTACGCGGTGTACGCCTTCGTCACATCGCCGGGCGGCGAGTAGGCTTCGCGGCCGTCCGGAAACACCACGAACACATCCTGCCGGTGCGTGATGGCGTATTGCCGGGCGAGCCGCAGGGTGCTTATGAGCGTAGGGATCGCCGAACTCGAACTTCGGAGCTTGAAGGCGTCGAACGAGGGCAAGGCGATGACCAGGATGATGGCCATGATGCCCACGACGGCGAGGAGTTCGACAAGCGTGAAGCCGGATCGGTAGGGTGCGGTGTAGCGTCCGCCGTCCCCGGCGGAGGCGGAAGAGGTCCGCTGTGGACAGCGGACTCTACACTGGGACGCGACACTTCCCGCGCGAGAACGCGCGTCGCCATACTCGACTCTGTTCGTCTTCACCATCCGCATCCTCAATCCCAACTGTTGACGTCATCGTCCGATTCCCGGCCGTCGGGGCCCATGGACCAGGAGATGACCGAATCGTAAACCGAAGTCGCGCCCACCAGCGTGCCGAACTGCCGCCGGTTGACTCTCCCGTTCTGATCCGCATCGAACAGGAACTTGTACGGGTTGCCCCAGGGATCGACCATGTCCCCCTGCTGATTGACCGACCCCGCGTGATACGTCAGGAAGCTCACGCGCTTCGGGTTGTAATTCGTGCAGATGGGATGCAGGTTCCTGTTCCAGCCGCCGCCCCACATGCTCGCGTCGGGATACATGATATTCGTCATGACATTGACGATCGTGACGAGCCCCGTCGATCCGCTCTCGCTCGCATCCTGCAGCGCGCCCGGCACGCCGAAGAACAAGCGGTTCTGGGCCACGGGCCAGCGGCCGTATTCGTTGTAGTAGTTCTTCCACGCGAGGACGAGGCTCTTCACGTCGGCATTCGCGCGGGCCTTCTTGGCCTGCGTCACGGCCCCCTGGATCGCCGGCATCAACAGCGCCACGAGGACCGCGATGATGGCAATGACGACAAACAGTTCGATTAACGTAAACGCACGGCGTTTACGAATGTTCACTGCAGGCAGTTCGATCAGCGTGAACGCCGAGCGTCCGCGTCGGGCTGAACGTGCGCTTCGTTTGCTCATGGGTCCATCCTACTGAAACGACATCATGAACGAGTTCGTGTCTCCCGGGACCGGCCCGTAGCTCATGACCGCCACGCGAACGCCCGGGAAGGCATGACTCTCGGTTCGGGACAGATTCTGCAGCAGGGCCGAAATGGCGGGGAACCCCATCCACGTGCCCACAACCCCCTCGAACCCGCCGACCTGGTTGTCAAAATCCGTGTCCAGGACGAGGATGTAAGGATTCTTCCACGGATCGAGATAATAGCCCTCTTCCGCGGTGTAGGTGTGCTTCCTCAGCAGACACTCGCCCGTCATGGCGCGCTCGGGGACCTCGAGAAAAACCATTCCCTTGGGATTGTTCGTCCTGTCCATTCCGCGCAGGATGTTGAAGACGTACTTCGTCTCGCGCGGATTCCCGACGATCGCCATATCCTCTCCCCACTCTCCCATGTAGACGTGGTCGCCATACCCGTTGTCCCGCCCCACCGGCATGTGACCGTACTCGCTGGCGTACGCCTGGATCGCGGCAACAATGCTCGACATTTCGGCCCGCGCCCTCGTGACCCGGCCCTTCTTGAACGCGTTATCCACGGCCGGGGTGAGAATCGCGGCGAGGATCAGGATGATCGCGATAACCACGAGCAGTTCGATCAGCGTAAACGCCGACCGCACCCCGCCTGTTCCACGTCCCGCTGTTCGTATCGGATTCATATTTGTTTCTTTACCACGAAGTGATCGCCGCCCGGATTCCCCCGCCCGGCTCGCCCCACGACCAGACGCAGATGCTCTTGTTCAGGATGTTCGTGTTGTTGAACTCGCCGGCGCTGCCGGACGAGACCCGGCAGTTGTTGTTGAAATCGGTGTCCAACACGATCACGTAAGGATTTCCCCATGGGTCCACGTAGAAGCCGTTGACCATGGATCGCGCCGGGACATCGAGGAAAACGTGCCGCTCCGGGTTATTGGTGAGGCAGTTGATGACCTGCGCCTGCGCATCCGCCGAGGAGGGGTTCCCGGACGCCGCATGGAAGGTCTGGTCGTCCGTGCCGTTGTTCGGGCAGGGCCACTTGCCGTACTCGGAGTGATAGGACTTGATGGCGGCGACGAGCGAGGCGATCTCGTGCGAGGCCCGGCCCCGGCGCGCGTTGCGAAACGCCGCGTTCATGGCCGGGAACAGGGCGAGCAGGAGGATGGTGATGATCGCAATGACGACAAGCATCTCGATCAGCGTGAAACCGCCCGCGGCCGCCTTTCCGCCTCTCGATTTTGTCGCGTTCATGTCGCCGCTCTTCGTCCTGTTTTTACGATACCCGCTCGATTCCGGAACGTACATAGCGGCACCGGCAGGACCGTCACCAGTTCTTGATATCGTCATACGCATTCGTTTCCGGGCCTTCCGACCAGAGATCGTAGCCGAATTTCGAGTTGTTGTTGGTGGCATAGACTCGCCCCGGCAGGGAACCCTCGGCGTCGTGGTAATAGCGGTAATCCCTCCCCCAGGGATCGACCGCCTGGTAAACGACCGACGTATTGTTCCACCCTTTCAGCACGAGGAGCTGCCGCTTCTGCCACAACTCGGAAACCCAGTTCCGGCTGTCGTCCGCCACCGTGTTCGTCGGATACACGCCGAAGTCCAGCCGGTATTCCTCGAGCGCGTTCTTGATCTTCTCGATATCCGCGACCGCCCGGGCGTGGCTCGCCTTGCGCATCGCGTAGCCCGCGATGCCGAACACCAGGCCGACGAGAATGGCGATGATGGCGACGGCGGTCATCAGTTCGACGAGGGTGAAACCGGACAGCCGGTGCGAGACGCGGAACGCTCGATTCGGGACCATGATGGGCTCCATTATTTCCAAACGTTGGAAAAAGTGTAGCCGCTTTTTCCAAGGATTGGAAGACTGAAGGAACAGTTACCACGAAACAGCAAGTCCGAACGTCTGGACTATGCGACGCGTTTGGTGTAATAGTTTTTTGAAGGAGCGCAAGTATGGTCCACCGCTCAACAACCGGCGTCTGGCATGGAACAGCCAGCAACAGCAACTCAGGTTTCAGGTTTCAGGTCTCAGGTTTTACTCTTGTAGAACTCCTCGTGGTCATCGCCATCATCGCCATCCTCGCCTCTTTGCTGGTGCCGACGCTGGGCAAGTCGCTGCGGCGCGCTCACGCATCGCAATGCGCGTCCAACCTGCGCCAGATCGGCGTCGCGATCCGGATGTACGCCACGGATCACCAGGGCCGGTACCCGCTGGGGTTCAAGGCGGACGACGCGAACTGGACGTGCTGGTTGAACGAGTATCTCGGGGGCGTGCGCATGACGAACGAGACCCTGCCCAACGAACGCAGCACGGTCATCATGTGCCCCGCGCAGGGGGGCAAGCGCGGCATGATCATCTCCGGCTACAGCGCCCATCCGACCATCCTCGTCAATCCCTCGTGGTCGCCCGCCTCCGAGTATCCGGCCGCAGGCGTGCCCTGCTCGGTGGTCAAGCGTCCCAGCGAAGTCGTCCTGATGACGGACGGACTTCTGCCCGACGAGGAAACCGACGCGAACCGGACCTTCATCGCGGTGCATCCGTACGCCACAGAGAGCGCCTGGCATGCCAATCCTTCGGAGGCGGAAACCGCGATCGACCTCGACTTCGGCAGCCATAACGAGGTCGGACTCGGCGATGAGGGCAGCGGCTGGCCGCACTGGCGGCACGATGGGTCCGTCAACACCCTGCGTGTGGACGGGCACGTGGAGTCCTTGAAACTTGCGGACAGCAGCGGCAACTGCGAGTTCAAGCAGAAGCACGTGTCGTTGAATTACTAGCCTTCCATCTCGCGCTAGGACGCTCGACGCCACACTTCCCGGGGCGTTTTTCGAATCTAGAACTCCGGCTGGGCGGGCGGAGGCGGGGCGCCGATCGGCAAGACCTGATGCACGGCCGTCCATGACAGCACGTCGTCCGGAGTGTCCGACCTCCGGTCGGGCCCGCAGGACCACGCAATCATTGCGAGGTCGACACCGGTTCCGTGAATCGTGTTTTCCATCCGGCTCACGCCGCTGGCGTCCGCGTCCACGATCAACTGGTACGGCATTCCCCACGGGTCGAGATACTCCCCGTTCGCATCGACCCCTGACACCCCGGGTGCGTATGCGCTGAGTTCAAGGAACACGATGCGGCGCGGATTGGCGATGTGGTTCGTGTTTCCCGGCCCGTCCAGGGCGCGCAGGGCGTTGATGAATTCCCAATTGGGCACGTCGCGCCCGTAGCGAACATCGCCGGCCTCGCCGCCGCTTCTGCTGAACCAAACGCCATACTCCGTATGGAATCTCTGCCCGGCATCCACCAGGTTGCGAAGGTCCTCGCGCGCCATCCGGCCCAGGCGCGACCGATGGAGGCTCCAGAACCCGGGCACGACCATGGAGAGCGCGATGAGCGCAAGGCCGGCGAGAAGCGCCAGTTCGGGTTTGGAGAGCTTTTTCATGGTCCAAAGCCAAAAGCCCAAAGTCCAAAGTCATTTGGCCGTGCCGACGACCTTGGACCTTGGACTTTAGACCTTGGACTTAACTCAACTTCCCGATGATCGAGACCAGCGGGAGGAACAGGGCAATGACGATCGTGCCGACAATAAGGGCCAGCCCGATGATCAGGATCGGCTCGATGATCGACGTCAGGCCGGCCACCGTGTTGTCCACTTCGTCATCGTAGCTGTCGGCGATCTTCATGAGCATTTCCGGCAGCTCGCCGGTTTCCTCGCCCACCTCGACCATGCTGACCACGATCGGCGGGAACGCGCCGGACGCCTCGATCGGGGGCGCCATATTTTCGCCTTCCTTGACGTTGTCGTGGATGAGCGAGATCGCCCGGCTGATGACCTCGTTCTGCACGGTATCACGGACGATGTGCAGCGCCTGCAGCACGGGCACGCCGGAGGTCATGAGCGTTCCGAGCGTACGCGTGAAGCGCCCGATGGCGGTCTTCCGGTTCAGCCCGCCGAAGATGGGGATGGACAGCTTGATGCGATCGATCGCGTAGCGGCCGAACTTCGATTTACCGATCAACTTCACCAGGACCACCACGATCGCAATCGCGATGATGACCACGGGCAGGCGCCGGGTCATGGTCTGGCTGATCGTCAGCACGAACTGCGTCAGGGCGGGCACTTCCCCTTCGAGCAGGTCCCTGAAGATGTCCTGGAACTTCGGAATGATGAAGACCATGAGCAGGGTGACGATCGCCGAGGCCATGACGAGCACGACGATGGGATAAACCATCGCGCTGACAATCTTGCCCTTGATCTTCTGGGCCTTCTCCATGAATTCGGCGAGCCGCTGCAGGACGACATCGAGCACGCCGCCGATCTCGCCGGCCTTGACCATGTTGACAAACAGCTTGTTGAAGATCCGCGGATGCTGGGCGAGCGCCTCGGCAAACGTGCTGCCCGCCTCGATGGATTGGGCCATCTCGAGGACGGAGTTTTTCAGGGCGGGATTCTTTTCCTGCCGGCCCAGCACCTGCAGGCCGCGAAGCAGCGGGAGCCCGGCGTTGACCAGGGTCGCCAGCTGGCGCGTGAACGCGGTCAGCTGCTTGGGTTTGACGCGGGAAAGAAACGTCGGAAGGCGAAGCTCCATCTTCCCCTTCGAGGCGGCGACGGCCGGCCCCCGTTGTTTTTTCTGCGTGCGGGCATCGAGCTCCGTGATGCTGGTCGGGAACATCCCCTTCTCGCGGATCCTGCTCAAGGCGGCGGTCTGGTTGTCCGCCTCGATCTCGCCCTGCGTTTCCTTGCCCTTTCCGTCCAGCGCGACGTATTTATATTTAGCCATGAAAGCCTCCGCAGAATCGCGGGGTAATGGAGTACTGGAGTATTGGAGTAATGGACAAGCCTGAAATCCTGACTTCTTCCTGCATCACTCCATCGCTCCAACGCTCCAACGTCCAAAGTCTAAAGTCCAAGGTCAGAAGTCAACGGCGGAGGAAACCAGGACCTTCGGCCACTCTTTCCCCAACTTTGGACGTTGGACTTCGGACTTTGGACTCCTACGTATACTTCAACACTTCCTCCACCGTCGTCGAGCCGTCGAGGATGCACCGGATGCCGTCCTCGCGCAGGGTGCGCATGCCGAGCTCGATGGCCTTGTCGCGAATGATGATCGTCGGTTTCCGCTGGCTGATGAGCTCGCGGATCGGCTCGCGGACGCGCAGATTCTCGAAGATCCCGCGCCGCCCCTTGTTGCCCGTGTCGTTGCAGTACGAGCAGCCGGCGACGTAATAGCAACTGCGG